>JAGLIN010000012.1 GCA_023142975.1 Candidatus Parcubacteria bacterium | reverse complement strand
GCCATTCTACGGTGTGATGTCTATACTTGCTACTATCTTATCCACATCTCCAAAATTCTCTGCTTCAAAAATTTTACTCTCATTAATAATATTTATTTTTTCTCTCAATTTCCCCGATAAAATACAAACGGCTTTATTAAATTTATTTTCTTTGTCAACTTTCATAACTCCCGCAAAACTCGCGCATCCTTCGGGAGATGTATAAATCTTATTTTCTTCTAAAATATTTTTAGCGTCTTGAACTTCACTGTCATTAACATAAATACCATTTCCACCGCTTAGCTTTATTATTTCTAAAATTTCTTTTTTTCTTCTGGTGTTTTTTATTCCAAACATTCCAGGAATATTTTGCGTATAAATACGGGATTGCTTCGTCGCCTTCTCACTCGCTACGCTCACTCGGGCTCCTCGCAATGACAGTTTTGCGATTGAAAAAATATCTCCGCTTTGAACCGCGTATAATCGCGGCATTTTTTTTATTTCCTTATTTTTTAATAAATATCTATACGCCCTGCCCATTCCAACAAATGAACTCCCGCTGGTGACGAAAGTAAATATCGCGTCAACTTCTCCTAAATTTTCAAATATTTCAAACGCGATTGACTTAAATCCTTCAACAGATGAATTATTTACGGACGGTCTTAAATTTTCAATTTTATGTTTCGCGGCTAAATAATTCGCTAATCGTATTGCCCGTTTTGATTTTATTATTATCGGATTATACTTCTGCATCTCCGCGATTTTCGCTTTTTCCGTTTTGGGAGAAATAAAAATATATAATTTTATTCCCGTTTTCTGGCAATACGCCGCCGCCGCGATTCCCGCGTTTCCCGAAGTTGAAATTACTAATTCTTTTTTCTTATTCTGCTTCGCCAGCGAAACCTGATAAACCAAACTTCTGTCTTTTAATGATCCCGTAAAATTTTCATCTTCACGCTTGAAATATAGATGATTTACATTTTCTAATAATTTAGTATTAGAAAACTCTATCATGTCATCCTGATGGTTCGACAAGCTCACCATGACATTTTTGTCATCCTGAGCTTGTCGAAGGATAGCACCACTATTCAATTCCAACCTATTTTCCTGTTTTATAAACTCATCATAAAAATCAGCGTATCGCCAAACGCCTTTTTCATTTTTATTGATTTTGTTTTGAAAACTCATATCTTCATTCTAATTTATTGACTAAGTTTGGTCAATGAACAAATAAATATTATTTTAAATAAAAAAGCCCATCTCAACAGGATGAGCTTTTTAAAACGCTTTATCGTAGTTTATTTACCCGCTTCTTGAATCGCCCTTTGGGAATATTTCCATGACTGCCAATAACATTTAACGGCTTCTACCGGATTAGTATCTTCGTGCTCCAATGCTTGTTCTATTTCTTCTTCCGCTTTAATAATTATTTCCTCAAATTTCTCTTGCTGTTTTTCATTTTCAACAAAAGTATTTTCAGCATCGTTTAAAATTACTTGGGCTAAAGTTTTGTCAGCTTTAACTAAATTCTTAATGGCTTGTTTAAAAACAATTGCAACGCTTCCTGGCAGTTGCTCTTGACTTAAAAATTCGTCAAGATATAAATATAATTCCATTCTCGCGATAGCTGTCATTTCATACACAAAAACTTTATTTTCTTGCTTAGAGGCAAGATGGGTTTCATCTTGCCAGAGATCATCCTGTAAAGATTTGACAACGCTCTTTATAATACTGTCTATTTTCTCGTCTATTTCTTCATCTTCTGTTTTTGCTTCTTCCAAATTTTCTTTTACTCCTTCTTTAATACTTTTGGCTTCCATAACTGGCAACTGGCTTTCAGCGACAAAAGTGGAGATTAGTTTTTCTCTGGTAAAAGGATCGCCTGTTCTGTTCGTATTGCCTGACACTTTGATATTAAAAGTGCAACTTCCTGTTATTTGAGAACTATTAAAACTATTTGCATAAATTCCATCGTCTGCTTCACCATCATTGTGATTACCATCATCATGAAGCTGAACAGTGGAGATAGTTTGATTGGGAGTGGTTATTTCAGCATTTACATTCATTCCATAAATATATTGCGGATAAGAAGTTTCCGTTACAGAATCTTCCGCAGAAACAGTAACGATTATTTCTTCACCTTGCGCATATTTTTGTTTATCTAAATTTGCTTCAAAAATCATCGCGTTTTCACCGGAAACAGTAATGATAAAATCTTCCCCTTCATCTCCTTCTTCTTCTGGAACATCAATCGCTTCAATAATCATTTCCCATTCGCCATGCATTGGGGCGTTTATTTTGTAGGATTCATAAGTGTCTCCTTCTATAAATTCTATATCTAGATCGTTTGTGCCATGATTAACAGCTATTCCATTTGGTTGAATTAAAGTAAGATCCAAATCACTGCCCTCCCAAGCAATCGCGAAAGTAGCAGTTCCCATCGTAGAATCAATAAAGACAGTTCTACTAATAATTTCATCCAAAACAATTCTAATTTTATTGCTTAATTTCAGCATATCTTCCCCTGCTATTTCCATTTGCAAACTTCTATAGGTAAAATAGAGATCAAGAAGATTGATGGCGTATTGATAGGAACAATCTGTTTTACTGGCAATTTCGCTTAAAAGATTATAATCAGCTTCACTGCCAAATCCAATTGTGCAAACTTTTATTTTATTATTCTCATAGCTATTATTATAATTTACAATTTCGCTTAAAACATCATCTGTTAAACCGGCAGTGCTGTCATGTCCATCGCTCATTAAAATCATCACGCGAACATCATCTTTATTTCCCCAACTGTCAACCCCGTATGTTTTGAGCTGATCAAATCCTGCTTGCATTCCCGCGCCGATAGAAGTTCCTCCGCCAGCGTAAATTCTGCTTATCTTTTCTATTGCCGCCTCTTTAATTTCGCTTGGATTATATTTATCATATTCGGTTATCTCGGTTAAATTATAATCTATTCTGGCATTACTATTAAAGCTAACTACGCCTATTTTATCCCTTTCTCCCATCATTGAAACAAACATCGTCGCGGCTTTCTTGGCATCATTCATCTTGCTCCCACTCCCGCTATAATCCCCACCCATACTCCCCGAACGATCAATAACAAGATTTGTGTCTATTTGTTTAAAGAAAGAATAGGGGATATAACCTTCTCTTTTTAATTTTTCTTCAATATTATAACTCCTGTCCCAAACTTTCCAATCATTAGCGGAAGCTTCATAAACCTTAAGTTTTTCGGGCAATTCTTCACTCTCATCCTCTTCTTCGCCATTTTCGTCTAATATAAACTCTTTGAATAACATTATGTGCCCTCTTTTGTTGAGTGCGTCTCCTGTTCTTAGATATTTATATTCTCTTAATTCTCTGAAAGTTTTAGGAATAGTGCTGGTACCATATTTTGTTCCTTGATCCCAACATCTAGAGACAAAACCAGAACAATCAATTCCTACCGCGCTATATGATATGTTTCCATACCATCTTACATCGCCAGCGCATTTTCCATTTTCAACTCCATTTTCAAAATCCCCATATCCCCTTATTTCTTGAAACTCAATTTCATCCATCTTAATACTGGAACACCCTCCCCACTGGTAAGGAATACTAATATTCTCTATCCACTCCTCGTCTTCTTCTTCCGCTTTCCATCCCACTCCTTCTGTCCAATTTGTATAAGTATTCCTGTCTGGAGTATTAACAGGACAGCTTATTTCCTTTATACATTTTCCTTTTTCATTCCACTTAACACAACATAATTCATGGCAAATATTATCTTCTGTCGGTGTCCAGATATAATTTTTATAACTATCCGCGATATGAATCATTCTATCTCTAGTAATTATTGCAGAAGATGTTTGCGCTATGACAAAACTAAATAGAAACAGTATTAATAAAAATGATAATTTTTTGCTTAGTGTTTTCATTAATTTTTTGTTAATTAAATTGAATTTTATTTATTTAATTTTTGAATACTTAAATATTTTAAGACCTTTGTTTTTGAAAGTAGCCAACCAGTAAACATCGCCCTTGCCATTTACACGAAAACTTATAAAATTATCGGAATACAAATAAATTGCTGGAATAGCAAGAAGCTCATCATCTTCAAAAGAATTTTTTAATGGGACAAAACGATTTATTTTCATTAACAAATTTCCGTCTTTGTCATATTTCCAGATAAACGAATCCGAATTAAACCCATTTTCTGTTATTGGCTCAAGAAAACCAACGGTTAGATAAATACTCTTTTTATCATCAGATCCCTTGTAATATACATAAGCAGGTTGAGGTAATTCTACTAAAAATTTTCTTAGAAGCTCACCTTTTTTGTTTTTTACTTTAACAGATCTGGTCCGCGAATTTATCTGGCTTAGATTATAATATTCTTTCCCGTCTTTTGAAATAAATCCTTTGTAATAATTTTCTTTCCACTCGTCGCCATTTTTTCCTATTTGATAAAATCTGCTCCACTTAATATAATCTTCTATTTCTATATCCAGCATCACATTTCCATTTTCATCAAAAGCCATTCCGTCGGTTCCAATACCTGGGTTTTTATCTGGAACTACAGAATAACTTTCCAAAAATTCCCCTGTTACATTATATTTATAGATAGCCCCACATCTCCCACTAAAAACATACAGAAACTCTCCATCAGGTGAAATTCTTATATCTCCCGTTCCTCCACAAGCAATTGGGAAATCTCTCAAATATTTTCCATTCCCGTCATATTCTAAAACCCTTTCGTTAACACTATCTAATAAATATAGATAACCAGTTTTATCATCCACATCAAAACTCTGTGGACCATAAACCGGACCAGCGCCTCCCGCGTCGCCTCCAGAGACAAAAATCCCAACTTCTCCTTCTCCGCTTCCCCATTTCGCCTCAACAAAAAGTTCCGCTTCATAAGTTTCTAATTCAACTGACTCTGTTTGTTTTACTGGTTCTTGATTATTATTATCTTCCGCAGGATTAACGGGCTCAATAAAATCGACAGGCAAGTCCCCCGCTTTTTTTATTTCCAAATATCCGAAAACAGAAAGTCCCATGATTAATGTGAAAGAAATAAAAAGTGTAGTGGTAAGAATTGTTTTAGGGATATTTAGTTTTTGCATAGGATTAAAATTTTAAAATTAATTATAATTTATAGAACAATAATTATTATACTCATACACTTATTTTAATTTATTGACTAAGTTTGGTCAATGAGCAAATAAATACTATTTTAAATAAAAAGCCCATCCCGATAGGATGAGCTTTTTAAAACGCTTTTTTCCAGTTGTTAATTATTTAATAAACTCCGCGTCAAACCTACACGCTTCTTGAATGTCGGATTTTTTTATGATTGAGATTTGAGGCATGTTTATTTTAATCTATATGATAATGCTTAATTGCATTGTTTCTAATAACCAAAAGATAATTTTTTACTTTCCAGCATTCTTGAGCATCACAAATTTCACCGACATATTCCTTTTCATTGAAAATAACAAAATTTATCTCTTTTAAAAATGTACTTCCACAAACGAAATCCTTAATAAAATCTTTATTTTTTATATCGCCGATTAAATATAAAGTTTCCAAATTTAATTTTGCAAACTCTTCTATATATCTTTTATAAGGAGTACTGCCTTGCTCATAAATTTTGTCTGTTTTTCCTATTATAATCATTCCAAATTTACAATAATTGCCTGAAAATTTATTATCAATTTCCTCCCTGATTTTTCGCTTTGAATAATTATTTAAAAATTCTATCAAATTTGTAACCTCTGTAATAATTAAATTATCTTTCCTGTTATTAAAAACTTTTTCTCCTAGAAAAGTCATTTCTTGAATAAAGACAGAAAAAAATAATCCTTTATTATCAATACTTTGATATTTAACAAATAAATTATCAACCACTTTTTCTTCTATTTTTGGATGTAAAAAATCTTCAATAAATTCCTTTACAACATCTTCTTTTTCCTTTTCAAATATTTTTTTGCCAACAAATAAATCTATAGATTCCTTCTGTTTTTTACTTATATATCTTTTTGCTTTAATTAGTAAATTTTCTGCTATAAAAATCATGGACGCATTAACAAAATTTTTATTTTCATTATCATCTTTTCTCATCCTAACAATCATTTTTCCATTTTCCAAAAAAGACTTTGGTATTTCATTGTCACTTACCCACTCCACTTTTAGTTTTATTGGAATAAAACCTTTAATTTCTTTTTTTAAAAAACCATTAACAAAAGAATTAGCTCTGCTTTGAAAATCATGTTGAATATATTTTTTCCTGATTACAGGAACTGTTTTAAAAATTTTTGATAATATCTTATAAACTAATGCAATAAATTTTTCAAATCTATCGGGGTAAAATACGGCACAAACAAAAACCATAAAAAATAAAAGCCAACCACCATATGCAAATATACAATCAAAAAAAACTTTCACGCTCTCCTCATTATTAAAATTTATATTAATTGGCATATTTTATTTTAAATATGTTAATAGTTTTTTTATACACTCTGGCGAATCACACACAAATTTTACATCTTCTGATTCTTTGAATAGAGAATGCAAATTTTTCATATTAATTATATTTTTGCAAAATTTACATTTTTTTCTTCCTTGTGCAAAATCATCTAAAACACCGAGTTTCCTCAGCATTCCTTTTAAATCATCGTCATATACCAAATTTATTTTCTTTTTTTCTTTTCTAAACATGTTAACTTATTTATTTTCAAAAACTTATTCTTGATCTCTTTTTTTAACAGCTTCTTTGGAATTGTCTGGTAAATCATCATAAAAACTGTCAATTTCTTTTAGCTCTGTAATCATTTTTTCTGCTATAAAATTTAGCAATTCAAAAAGTTTCAAAACTTTTTCTGGATCTTCTTCAATGTTTATCTCTCCAGGATGAACGGCATTATTTCCTGTTATTCTTAGTATATCCAAAGATTTTTGAATTTGAGGATTTAATCCTTTTTCAACTAAATTTTTTATATCTTTGTTTATATTTTCTCCTTCTTCGCCAAGTTGTTTGCAAAGTTTTTGTAATGCTAATCTTAAAAGCGCAGCGGATGCTCGCGGAGAATCACTAAAAATATTAGCAGCTTCCAGATAATCATCTTGTATTTCTTGATTTAAATCTTCATTCGGCAGTGAAACTATTATTTTTTTCGGATAGATAATATTTTCGTCAAGCCAAATTATTTTTTCACCGCAATGTTCACACATAGAAATAGTCCATTCTTTTCCTAAGTTCTCACTAAAATTTGTAATATGTGCTATAGAAGAACCACCCCAAATCAAACCTGCTTTTATATGCGCCCAACATTGTTTTGCATAAACATCACAATGCGGACAATGGAATTGTCCTTTTCCATGCATTGATGGAAAATATTTTTCTTTTGTCATAATATTTTTGTTAATTTTTAATCTTTCCAAAAACTCAACCCATTCTCCCTCCCCCACTTCTCAAAAGCAATAACAATAACGACAGATTTGCGACTAGCAATTTTCTTAGTGTCAAAAATCGTCTTTTTTGTCATCATAAAAATCAATAGCGTCTAATTTGCGACTAACATAATTTATAGTCGCAAAAAACGCCTTTTTTGCAACTATAAATTTTCTTAGTTGCAAGCTTGCAACTACCATATTTTCCACTTTCAAAAAACGGGATATTTGCAAGTGGAGAATATTTCACTTGCAGAATTGCAAGTGTAGAATATTTATAATTACATTATTATTTTTATCAAATTATCAAAAAAATAGGTTTTATGCTGGGATTTTTTATTATCAGAAAGAATTTTTTCATCTGATAAAAATTTCAAGATTCTAAAAGAAGCATTTTCTTTTATTTTTGTATGCCTCCTAAAATCTCCAGAATCAAAAATTGGCATAGAAAATATAGAGGAGGCTAAGCCTTTCCACGCTAAATTTAATATTACAGATTATTTAGATATAAAATATAATATTTTAAATAACAAATAAATGAGTAAAGGCTTAGCCTCTTCGGAAAAAGTGAGGAAGTCCTAAATTTATTAATTTACTTTCAAAAACTCAACTCATTCTCCCGCCCCCCACTTCTCAAAAGCAAAAGCAATTTTGTTTTATTTTTCCCTCTTTTTTAAAATCTTTTTAACCTCCCGATCAAAATCGGAAACATAATTTTTATCCTGTACTTTTTTAAATTTATCATATTCTTTCAAAGCCAGCACCTCGGCGACTTCGTGGCTGACTTTACCTGAATCCTCTAAAATTTCCCGTTCGTTAAGTTTAAGAAACGCATTGAGTTTTTTTACCCAATCCTTCATATACATCACAACCCTTTTTTGCGCCTGCATTTCAGCAAAACTCAAATACATATCAATAATTCTATTTAATTTATCAAGCTCTTTTTCCGCTAAATAATTTTTGGCAATCACAACATCAGTTTCCCTAATTTTTCCTTTTGGCACATATTTCCAAGTCGTTAATCCCATATTAAGTTTTTTATTGTCTGCTCTTTCGTGAATTATTTCTGCGGCTGTTTTCCCTGTAATCGCAAAGTGGAGTTTATTTTGCACAGTAGCAAAAAATTGTTTAGTGATATCGCTATCCACAGAATAATCAGCGCTACATTGCGCGTATATGTCGGTAATTTTTTGATACATTCGCCTTTCACTTGACCGTATATCTCTTATTCTTGCCAGCTGTTCCTCAAAATAATCCTTGCCAAAAATCGTGTTAGGATTTTTAAGCCGTTCATCGTCCATAGTAAAACCTTTAATAATATATTCTTTTAATCTTTCCGTCGCCCATACGCGAAATTGCGTTGCTGTTTGGGAATTTACGCGATAACCGACAGAAATAATCGCATCAAGATTATAAAATTTCACAGATTGAGTTTGCGTTTTTTCTTTAATAGCTCCATGTTGAGTGGTATGTGCAAAATTTGCACATACCAAGTTTTCTTGCAGTTCTCCGCTTTCAAAGATATTTTTAAGATGTTTTGTTATAACGCTTCTGTCTACTCCGAAAAGCTCCGCAATTTTTGCTTGTGTCAGCCAAATATTTTCATCACGCAAAAAAATCTCAACTTTTACTTTTCCATTTGGAGTTGTATAAAGCAAAAATTCGGTAAAGCTGTTATTGGGAATAATTTTTTTATTTTTACTCATATATTTTTTTAAAAAATTATCTCCAAAAACTTAATTTATTTTCTCCTGCCCACTTCTCAAAAGCAAAAACAATATCATCCAAATCATACTTCTGCTTCAAATGCCCATGCTCATCAAGCTCCCTCTCTCCATTTTTATCTATCCTAAACCAAATTCTCGTTTAATTCCCTGTATTGTACCGCAAAACCATTATAAAATCAAATAAATTGTTCAACAAAAAAGCTCGTTTCCATTATTTGAAACGAGCTTCTTTTGAGTCGCGAACTCTTTACTCTATCTAATACTCCCCTGTTCTGTTTTTCTTAAACCATAAATATAATACAACAGCGCGAGAATTATTAGGACCAAAATAACAGTAATCCAATTAAAATAATTATCGGACGCCACAGCTGTTTCCCCTTCTGTACTTTCTAGTCCTATTGTTGTTTCTTGAGAAGGACATACGCACTCTTCGCATTCCTCACACTCCTCGCATTCTGTTTCTATTATCTCTTTTTCTTCTTCCGCTTCATCTTCCACTCCTTCATCCTTTTCATCTTCTTCCACTTCCTGAACTTCTTGAGCTGTTACAGTTTTGCCTGCAAAACCAGTTAAGTCTGAAATGGCCTCCTGAATAACTTCACCGACAGTTTGGCTTTCCTGAGACTCAGCTTCGGTTGATGCTCCCGCCACTGTTCCATTATTGCTTTCACTAATTTCTTCTGTTTCTGCCATAGCCAAAGTTACAAAACTTTTTTCAGGACCGAATACTGGCGGCGAAGCAGCTGAAACAGTGCGGTAATAATAAGTCATTGCGGGATTTAAACCAGAGAGAGTAACAGTGTGACCGGTTACTTTTTCTATTCCGCTATCGTCTCCTTCTTTAGAATAAGCGTAACCATAATTCGGCGCTCCGGCGTTGAGATCAAATTTTCCCGGATCGGTGTCATAAATTACTTGACTGGTGGAAAATTGACTGGTCGTCCAGGTGATTATTATATTAACCTCAGATTCAGTGATTTTGATCGACTCGTTGGAAATGGCTAAACCACCCACAAATCCCCCTCCGCCACCAGTAGATGTAGACGCGGAACTTAAACTGCTACAACTTGTATCAGCGCCATCACAATCTTCATCAACGCTATTTCCACAAATTTCGGTCGCGCCAGGATAGACACTGGCATCGTTATCATTACAATCATTACCTGCTGGACAATTTATTTCATCATAAGCAAAATAAGTATCATTGTCATTATCTACGCATTGAGAATCTATCGAATTGCAAACATTCGCCGCGCCTGGTGTTCCAAATTCTAATCTCCCCGCGTCCCAATTAACAAATGTTGAAGCCGCGCACCAATTGTCCGCTAATTCTCCATTGCCTGGAACATTTTTTCTGGTCATTGACTTCCAAACACTATCCGAAATATATTCTCCGGATAAAGGACTGCCTATTCCGTCATCAGCAGTATCAATCAGAATCCCGCCATTATCCCAATCGCCGCCGCAATAAAGCTTAATTTGTAATTTGGAATTATTTAAGCCAACAGCTGTATTTACTAAATCTGGCTCTATGTTAAGGTTTGAACTGGCATTGTCATGGCTATAGTTGGAGATTAGATAAAACCCTTCTACTCCAATCATATCTCCATTTGGAATTTCCAACATTAGCGTTTCCAAATCACTGGTACTAAGCTTTTTAGTCAATTGACAACCGCTTAAATCTATTTCCGCGTCCGTCATATTTCTCAACTCAATCCATTCGTCACCACCACTCATTGAAGATCCCATCCACATCAGTTCGTTGATAATAAGATCGCCAAGTGCCACATTGCCATTATTTTCTGTTTCACAAATAGAACTGCACCCGTCGCCGTCTGTGTTGTTCCCATCATCACACTCTTCGCCTGGATCTGTGGTTCCGTCGCCGCAGACAGGATTGCTTCCGCTATTTTCTGTTACACAAATAGCCGAACATCCGTCGCCGTCTGTGTTGTTCCCATCATCACATTCTTCGCCTGGGTCTGTGGTTCCATCGCCGCAAACATAACCATTGCCGTTGCCATCGCAACCATCATTTAAAATTCCAGGTGTTCCAAAGTCGCCATTTCCATAAGAAGATATTGAAACACACCAATTAGCTCCAACGCTATTGTCGTTGGCAGGATTATTTAGGATCATTGAAGCGCCGTCTGGATCTGGAAAATCAGGTCCGCCGTCATATTGCACTTCATCAATAGTTATTCCTTCGCATTCTATTATAATCTCATCATCGCCATTTCCCAAAGCAAAAGAAGAATATTCATAATCCACGCTAACTCCGCCATTAGTATTAAAATCGCCATTGTTAGACAAGACGGCATATCCGCCGATAGGAACCGTTAAAGATGTTATCGTAAATGAATTTACTCCGCTGTCTCTTATAATGCATCCATCTAAATGAACGGGGTCAGCAGTTGGGTTATATACCTCAAACCACTCGCCATTTGAATCGGCCGCGGCATTTGGATTTTGCATAATTTCATTAATCACAACATCGCCCGCGTTAACTAAACCATCTTCCGTTTCGCAAGCAGAACTGCATCCATCACCATCTGTCAAGTTTCCATCATCACACTCTTCGCCTGGATCTGTGGTTCCGTCGCCGCAAATTGGATTACTATCGCATTCTATTATACAATCAGCTGAACACCCGTCGCCGTCTACCAAATTACCATCGTCGCACTCTTCATCGCCTTCCATATCTCCGTCTCCGCAGACTGGCTCATCTCCACCGCCGCATTCTGTTGCGCAATTAGCTGAACAACCGTCGCCATCTATATTATTTCCATCATCGCATTCTTCATTCGGATCTAATATGCCATCGCCGCAATAAGGATCCGCCGGATCGCAAACAACTAAAGTTTCTTCAATAATAAAGTCTCCCCAATCTGTTTGATCTGAATAGAATTTTACTTGATTGGTTAGTGTTGAATTACACAAGGCATTTTCAGAAACAAGCATTGTCAAATCAACGCTTTCTGTATCTCCCGGTTCCATTATGCCGAAATTCCAAAGAATGTAATCGCTGGCAACAAACATAGTTTCCACGCTGGAACTGACATAAGTTGTATTCTGATCAAAAACATCTTTTAAGAGCACGCCGCTGCCTGTACAGTTAATAGTACCGGTATTGGTCAAAGTTAGATGATAAACAAGACTGTCTCCCGGCTGAACCGGATCGTGATCATCTGTTTTAGTGAGTTCTAACTCACAGTAGTATTCTTCTTGACAAGCGCTGGAACAGCCATCTCCATCCTCCGTATTTCCGTCATCACATTCCTCGCCCAGATCTATATTGCCATCGCCACAATAAGAACAAACAACAGCTGTTTCCTCAATGACAAAATCTCCCCAGCCCGTTTGATCTGAGTAAAATTTTGCTTTATTAACTAAAGCCGAATTACATTCAGCATCAGGCAAAACAAGCATGGTCAAATCAACTTCTTCTGTTTCACCGGGCTCTAACACGCCAAAATTCCAAAGCAATTGACGTTCAGATAAAGAGACAAGAAAGGGGCTAACACTGGCGCTAATGTATTCCGTATCTTCGTCAAAAATATCTTTTAACAATACTCCTTCGCCAGTGCAATCGGCTGTGCCGATATTAGTTAAAGTAAGGTGATAAATTAATTCATCGCCTGGTTGAACGGGATCTTGGCTGTCTGTTTTGGTAAGTTCTAATTCACAATACGGCTCTTCTTCCGTTAAACAATTAGCTGAACAACCATCGCCGTCTATGTTGTTTCCGTCATCACATTCTTCTCCCGGATCTATATTACCATCGCCACAGATTGGAACTACGCAAGATACAATGTCTATATTCGTTTCTGGAAACGGCACTGAATATGACGCGTCTTCATAATCTTTATATTCCGCGCGGGTGTCAGGATAGACATCTATCAATCCCTGATATCCTAATAATCCATCCGTTGCGACACTAAAAACAACTTCGCGCGATTCGCCAATCGCTAAGTTCCCAAATTCCCAGGTAATTGTCTGGCCTACAATGGAATCAGGGTTCGGACCTGAAATCATTCCCGTGTAATTAATTCCAACGGGCAAAACTTCAACTATTTTCGCGTCATAGCCGGCGACATTATTAATTTCGTAAGCAATATCATCAAAAATTAGGTTTACATTATTTAGGTCACCGTCGTAATAATAGTCAACTCCTGAAGAGATATCTTGTAATGTCTGAATGGCAAGATTCTCCGTAATAGCCGGACAGGGCGGTGAAATGTCGTCAAGCCGATAACCGATAGAATAAATAGGCGCGCCTAAGCTTTTTATACTGCTTCCTTCTGTAATCGCGTTATTGATACATTGAGTAGCGCTTACGGGACAATTTGCCTGATTGGGAGCGTAAAAACACACGTTAGAAACATTATCATCGCCAGGCATTTTGACATTTGCCACGCCATCGCTTAATAAAACAACGAATTGCTCTCTGTCGCCAGAATTAAGCATTCCGTAAGCTGTATTTAAACCGCATTCTATACATGTCCCGCCGAAAGCCACTATTCCATCCACGGCGCTTTTTGCCGCGTTCCCATCTGAACCTAAAGCGTAATTTATTTGGGATGGATCCGACTTGTATCCAGCGTAAGAAACGACGGCGACTTTATCTGGATCGCCTCCGGAAAAATCCATTTCATCAATGAAATTCTTCACGGCTGTTTTAACATTCGTCAGATAAACACCTTCCATTGATGACGAACGATCAATAACAAAAACGACATCGATTGGTTTTCTTTCTTCAGTCGGATCGCCCGCTCCTGTTATGCCAAGAGTTATTTCCGCTGTTCCGCATTCATTGGAAACAGCCTGTTTCGCCACATCAATACGCGGCGGATTGCTGGCTTGTAAAAGATTTTTTGACGGAACGAATATTCCCGCCATAGCTGTGTTTAGAAGCAAGGCAACTAAACTAAATAAAGCTATTTTTTTCTTGATTCCCTCCTTTAACTTTTTGTTCATTTTCATCATAATTCAAATTTTAATTAATAAATATATAGAAATTTTGTTGTTGTTAGTCCTATTATTCTATTATTTTATTACTCCGTTATTTAGTAATATAACAATTATTATAGTAATATTATTTTAAATTCAACCAAATAAATTTGTCATCTCGAAAGAGTCGCAACGACTGAGAGATCTATAAGCTATTTAAACATAACTACTCTATCTGTATAATAATGTTTACAGATTTCTCACGGAATTTATGCTGATGAATATCAATGCTGCGGTTCCGTTTCGAAATGACAAGAAAGAAGCTGAATTTAAAATAATACTACTACATCAAACAAAAAACGCCTCAATTATTTCATTTTAAAGAGTTTATTTATGGGCGTTATTCAATTATGCGTTATGTTTTTGTTTTTAGGCGTTATGTTTTTGTTTTATTTTTATTTGGATTGTTGAACGAGCACTTGGAGTGTTGAACGAGCCACAGCGAAGTTCAACTGAAATATCATTTAACTCCCATTTTCAGTAGAACTCCGCTTCGCTCGTTCTACACTCCAAGATTTTACACTCCGAAATTTTTTTACGCTTTCTTTTTTCGTATTCTCAAAAGTACCCGTTTTTTGCCGATGGAAATAAAAAGCATTGATAAAATTATTAAAAACCCGCCTATCATCAGCCAACCCGACACCAAACTGCCTCCGCCAATTTGGGATATGAATGATAAGTATTTATTTATATCAAAACCTGTTGTAAACTTAAAATCATTTTCTTGTATAACTTTTCCAGCAAGTAAAACTTTCACTTCCGCTTTATATTCCCCATTTTCTTGTCCTGCTGTCTGCCATTCAATTAAAGGCATAGTTTTTCTTTCTAATGGTCTTACCGGTTTTTCGTCTTCAGAATATGGAAAAATGACGTTAAAAACTGTTTTGTTATTTTTGGTGATTTTTAACTGAACATCGGGCTTAATGGAAATATTTCCTTGATTGTCGTGAATGACTTTAATTTGCAAAGGCTCACTTTTATTAACCCCATATTTTAAAGGGATGACCGTTGTCTTAAACTCAAGAATTTCTTTATCGGTAACTGTGATCAAGACTTCTCTTCCTATTCTTTGCAATACACTAATTGTTGCTTTGCTCATTTCTTCATTTTCTGCTGGCGCGGTCATAATTGCTATTTCGCCGGCATATTCACCATTAGGAACATCTTCTGGTATTTTAAATTTTACGGTGACATCAAGACGAGATTTTGCCGGCACTTGAATTTCAGTGATAGGATTTTCCAAATTTTTATCTTCAATTCCGTAAAAGCTTGTCCAATCAACAATTTCGCCTTCAGCTTTTAATTGAAGAGCGACCTTTTTATCTTCGGAGTTGAATACAACAAGAGTGTCAGTTACCTCACTGTCTCTTAAAATATCTTTAATGATAATCGGCTCCGTCACTTGACCAATGCCAAAACTAACCAACGGTTGAAATATCATCAACATTGAGACTAAAGTAAAAATTGAAATAATTATTTTTTTCATATTGAAATTTTATTTAATTAATCAATTTGCAACCACATTTACAGAGAGGATTAAAACCGATAAACTTTCGGTTTTAATCCTCTCCAGAGCGCCTGACGAAAGACGCCCTTATTTGGAGAGTTCTTTTCAGAAAATTCCGATCGTTTTTTAAGTAACGTTACCGCAAATATCAAAATCTGCTTTATCAGCGCTCAACCACATATTACCAGTGTAAGAAGTAAGATTTCCCGGCCATTTCTCTACAACATGGATAGAATAATCCATTTCCTCAATTTCTGAGAGATCAAGAGTTTCGCCTAATAGCGAAGTGTATTGCCCGGATGTTGGTGTTGTGCCCTTCATGCCAAACGGACCATAATATGTCCAATCTCCTTCCAAATCACCTACTCTGGCGTCGTATTCCACATTCCAATTAGTGGTTCCTGTCTGATAGCCCAATCCCATATCATCCTGAGCAATCTTCATATCTAATCTCACATTCCCAGTATTTCTAACGGTTGGGACTTGACTGTCTCCAGGCCAATAGCATTTATCACCGTAAACTCTCTTATGCTCGCTGATTTTCACATTTCCATAATTCACCATGTTAAAATCTATCTGAAAACCCATCATCTCTATATACTTAAAGTAATTGGTAAAAACCTCGCTTTGATTATTGCTTTTGTCAAAAGCAAAAACATCCACCTTGTAATTACCAGCAGGATCTTCCCAAATTAAGCTTTTGTCGGAGCAATAAACAGCAGCATAACCTTTTGTCAGTTGTCCATCAGTTTCATTGCAAACTTGATCGTAATCCTCTCCTGAGTCCCATATAATCAGGTTTTCATTGTTAGTCCTGATTGCATCGCAAACCAAAGCCTTTCCTTCAGTCTGGGTCAACTTATGCAGTAAATTCTGTTCAATTTTGGCCTCGCAACCGCCACTGGGATTATCTATCTCAAAACCGTCATCATTATAAGTACCTAAAGCCGACTGGTTGCAAGTGTCGCCACCAGTTGAATGCCCTGAAGTGTGCATTGGTATATCTGGATAATAGATTTCAGTAATAACTCGATCGATATTGTCAATATTCTTCTCTGGTCCGTGAACAATAGCGCAAACGGTATAATTCATATCTGCGCCCCATCCTGCTACTGGTGGCAAAAATTGAGCGCCTGGATCGGTTGAATCATCTTCTCCCGCTTCACCTACACCCGCAGCAGACCCTGCAACCAAATCTAACATTTCCCATTTTGCCTTAATGCGAATAGGATCGCAAGTGGAATCACCAAGATCTGGAGTTACCTGAGTTTCAACAGAACCAACAGCCACCACTGTGCTCACGCCTACGCTGGCAAAACTAACCGCGACTAACGAAAACATCGCGATCACTTTCTTAATATTTTTTAGCTTCATGTTTTTATTCTCCTTAACTCCCGCCTATTGTCAAAATCACAAAATTATGATATAAAAAAGGTGCGAGGATTGAAGATGTGTGGCAATTTTGCTTTGCTTTAAAGCATTATTGCCGTGCTTTCCTCGTAAAGCAACGAGTTGCTTCGCACTAAATCTATTATCTATTTTGAAATATTTTTGACTTCAGCAGAAGTCTTTTTTAATTAATTAAGATTTTTTTTAAGTTACTTGACTAAGCCTTTCACCCTTTATATTTTATCATTCCCAAAAGAATAATTAATTAATTAGGGCTTAAGCAAGCAACCTCGACCTTTAGTTATCTATATTTATTGGAGTGTAGAACGGGCCGCAGCGAAGTTCTACCATTCTGTTGATACTTCAGTAGAACTACACTGTGGCTCGTTCTACACTCCAAGATTTCTACATTTAAGTTCACAAAAAAAGAGCTCACAAAACCGTTTAATCACTTAAATCAAAAAGCAATTAACCAATCAATGCAAGCCCTCAGTTTTCTGTCAGCGTTTATAAACATTTACAACGCCTCAGTTTGCTGTCAGGCAAATACGCTATATTTAATTTTTCGTAACGATAAATTACAACAAATTACTATAAAAATCAATACACCTCTTCTTCATTGTTATATCCATTGCCAGAACCATTAACATTTTTATTTTCAACAATACTCCGCTGGCCGCCATTGCGATTTCTGCTTCTTTTTATAACTCTTGTTATTTCTTTGCTAACCACAACGCCATCCTGAATAACTATATTTATTCTTCCAAAACTCAACTCGCGAATATCGTTAATGACATCCACTTCGTCTCTGGAGATCTGACTCAATTTTTGTTTCATCCCTCCTTCCATAAATTTTAATGTTTACACTAAATAAACAAATTTGGAAGTTTTGTAATTTAGAGCAGTCAAAAAAACAACCAAAATAAAATAGAATTTCTCTGGCCGTCGTTCACCCTGAATAACATCATGACATACATACTTCTGTATTCTTGTCAATTCAGAATATTCAGACTCTCCCTATTTCTATCCTCTACCAAATTCATTATCTCACTCCAAAAAAATGTGTCAAGGGTTTATTATAACTTTTCTTTGCTGACTATTTTTTACTGTAAACTTAGTCATTTATTTTCAAAATATTTAACAACAGCAAGTAATTTTTAGATTTAATTCTTAAGTTATCCACAGGTGCTCGTTGCCATTGCGAGGATCCTAAGCAAGCGTAACGAACGAAAAGGCAACGAAGCAATGATGTTTCATAGTTCAAAATTTTTACAAAACATATTCTGTGAAAACTACAAACCGTTCGGTGTAATTATTTTTTGTTTCGTCCCACACTCCGCCGCAAGTTATTAAATTAAGATAAGCTCCATCGTTTGCTCCGAATATTTTTTCCATCGGCGCGATTCCTGTTTCATACTTTTCAGAAGAGACGACCTGAAAACGCTTTTTATTATTATTGCCATCAATCACAAAAATATCATCTCCCGCTTTTAATTTATGAAGATTCCAAAAAACCGCTGGTCGGCTGAACCTGGTATCTAAATGTCCAACGATTACAGCGCTTCCAATTTCGCCAGGCTTTGGACCGAGATTAAACCACGCCACATCAGTGTTATTGCTCGGCACTTTCATTTTTTGATTAGCGTCCAAACCAATATGTTGAATTCTCGTTTTTATTCCCAGCTTCGGAATTTCCAATTTTTGAGGAAGTTCTTTATTTTCTGTAATTCCTGTCGCCGGATTTTTGATAACAGTTGTTGCAACCGTCGCCGTCTTATTTTCAATATTATTACTATTATCAGAAAACACCCCAGAAAATTCCTCACTTTCTATTTTTTTATTATTTACTATTGACACTTGACTATTGTCGCCATCGTCTCTTAAAGCTTCTTGCAGATTTAAATTGCTTGCGCTTTTAGCAAGCTCTGCGTTTTGCGCCAATCTATAGCTATCTTTTGCAAACTGAGGCAGAAATATTGTGAGCTGAAATAAAAATATTCCCGCTGTCGCAACAAACGAAGCTGTGATTAAAGTTTGTTTTAGTTTTGAAAACTCTTCTTTTATGCTTAAACACTTCACGATCTCATTCCGTCTCGCTCCTAAATGAAGAAGGTATTTCGCCAAACAAGCTACTTCGCTATCAGCGTGAGTAGATTGCAAATTATTAGTTTTTTCAATAATACCGACTAGCAATAAATTAGCTGCTTCATTATCAATTTCTAAAAACGAAGCTGTTTCTATTGTCTTTGCCACAACTTCAGAAACAGAGACACAAGTTAAATCTATTGGATTTACCGTTCCAAAATTCTCGTTTAAGTTATGGTAATCAAAATTAACAATTGGCAAATTAGAAAAGATGCTAAGATTATCAAAATATATTTTCCCAAGCGATTTTAAATTCTGACTGCCAATCACAAAAATTAAATCAGGGTTAAAATCAGCGACAATTTTTTGCTCTATTAAATCGTAGCCTGTTAGAAACGAAAACTTCTGCGAGATTTTGTCCGCGCAAACAATCTGCGGAGTTTTCTCCGTTTTTCTTAATGTCCAAAAAAGCGCCAGCGCGCTGCTAATTACATCTCCACTTGGATTTTTGGAAATTACAATTAGAGGTCTGGAGCTTTTCTGAAGAAATTCTCTTGTTTTTTCTTCATTATATTCTAAAGACATAAATCATTTATTACCCATTAGCATCGGAGCGACAAACGAAGTCCGGAGGCGTAGCTTGTTAATTTATTAAGACTTCTAACACGCTTCGCTTCGCTACATGTGTCGCTCCAAATATTAGTTCTAGATAAATTATCTCTATTGCTCTTTTAGAGCGCGTTCCCGATACGCTTTTCTGAAAATCGCCACAGCTGCTAAAATAGCAATTACTAAAAAGATTTGCTGTCTATTATTATTTACAACTATATCTTCTCCGCGTCCAGTCTTCGGCATCTCTTTTGGAATAATCGCTGTTCCTTTTACCTTTTCAACACGGACAATTGCGTCATCTGTGTCTGTGGCGTATTTTCCATCAACTTGCCCTCGCGCTGTTCCGATATTCGTTGTCGTTTTTGTAATATTTGCTTCACAAGTATATTTCCACACTTCAGTCAGATCAAGTTTATTATCGCCATTAATATCGCCATCTACGAAAATCACTGGCGCGCATTTATCATCAACCAAAGTCACATCCGAAATCACTTTAATTCCTTCGTTAAATACTTCATAAGAATAAGTTACTAAACCGCCTTTTTCAGACAACGACTCAGGATTAGCTGTTTTTTCTAATTTAATAGCTAGATCCACGGTCGGCACAGTAACAGTTGCTTTTGTGGTATCAGTCACATTTCCTCTAACGCTTTCTCCCGTCACCACAACTGTATTCGTTATCGTTTCAGTTAAATTAGCTTGGCAAGTATATTCCCAAATTTCGCCTCTGTCTAATTTATCATTTGTATTTTTATCGCCATCTTTATATTCTATTCCATCACATTTGTCATCAACCAAAGTCACATTAGAAAGAGCGTAATGTCCGGGATTCATCACTTCGTAAGTGTAAATTACCTCTCCTCCGCCAACTGGCAAAGTTCTCGGCTCTGGAGTTTTGATTATTCTGATTGCGGGATGATAAGAAACTCCCCCGCCTCCGCTGCTTACCGAAACAGACGCATTAGCGGTCGCTTCTACTTTCTGGGTATTATGATAACCTTCAACTGTCGCCACATTAGTTGTATTCGCAGTTATGTTCGCGCTCTGCGTATAAGTCCAAATTTCAGTTGTATCAAGAATATCATCACTGTTATCATCTCCTGTATAAAAAGTTATCGCACCTAATTTATCATCATTTAATTTAACATCTGTAAGAGCAACATCTCCGGGATTAGTCACAACATAAGTATAAACTACATTTCCTCCGCCCACAGGTAAAGAAATTGGATTTGCGGTTTTCGTAATTGCGATTGCTGGATTGTCTTGTGAAGGAGTCTCTACTATAACTGTTGCATCATCATCAGCCTGCACAGTTTGACTATTATATTCTCCTTCAACTGTCGCAATATTTGTCGTATCTACAGTTATATTCATCCCGCAAGTATATGTCCATATTTCAGTTATTTCAAGAATATCATTACTATTATCATCTCCGCTGACATAAGTTACGGAACTACATTTATCATCCGTTAAAACGATATTTGAAAGCGGAACATTTCCAGGATTAGTTATAACATAAGTATAAACTACATTTCCTCCGCCCACAGGTAAAGAAGTTGGATTTGCGGTTTTCGTAATTGCGATTGCTGGATTGTCTGGAATAATTGGATTAAATATTGCGCAGACAGGATAAACGCTGTTTGCGCTTACATTTGGATCTAAATTGGCATGATTAGCAATAACAGAAGTTGCGTCATTTAAAACAGCAAGATCGGTATTAACTACTTCTTCCCTCATTGTATATTTAACAAAATCTTCCAAATCGCTAATTACGCCAGTTGACACAATTTCATCATCATTACTATCAAGCAAAGTCGCATACCACTGCTCTTCTGGTTGAGTGATTGTATCTCTTGTGTCATATCCATCGTGAGAAATAAGTGTCACTTCGTAAGCGCCTGCTGGAATATTCGCCACAACAGGACCAGCTTGCAATTGGCTTGGCTGTCTGTTTTGAATAAGTCTGTCTGAAAACATCACAACTGTTTTCCCTTGATTTACGTAATTATTACAAACTGCCTTGGCGTCATCAAGTGATGGATTAGTCGCATTAGTCACAGGGATTATTACCAAATTCAATGGAAAAGAGGTTAAAATAGCTAAAAAGCAATATAATACTTTTTTAATTAAAATCTCTCTCTTCAATAATTTCTGTCTCATAGTTTTAATTTAACTTGTTTAATTAGTGAATATTTAAAAATGATTTGTTGTTTTTATCAGATTTTTTCTGAATTAAATACTACCACATTAACCAAAAACAGTAGCACGGATATTAAAACCTGTCAAGCCAGCAGCCCGTTACTAATAAAAAAAACAACCTCATAATCTGAAGTTGTTTTTTTATTATTTTTTATTATCTTAAACTAACACACACAATTTAACAAGCCAGAAGTTATAATTAAAGAAAGAAATAATTTTTCCGAAAGTTTTTTTATTTTCTCCTTCATGATTATTCCAAAAAATATCTTCCGTAAGAGTTTCGTCAAGCGGTTTTATGTTCTCCAATGGAAACATAATCGGAAGCACAAATTCTCTGTTTATTTTTTCTGTGATCACTTCCTTAATTATTACTTCTTCTTCTTTATTTTTATTTTTCTCATAATCCTCGTCTCTAAAATAAATTACTGGAGATTTAATTTCAACAAGCTCTTTTTTTATTTCTTTTATTTCTTTTACTTCTTCTATTTTTTCCAATTCGCCTTCCTGCGAATTAACATCAGTATCTCCCTTGATGTCAATTTTGCTTTCAATATTTTCTTCAACTATTTTTTCCAACGGAGCGCCGAATTGTTCAACGATGATGATACTTTCATTGCCTTCAAAAATTCCCTTTTTTACCGCAACGCCAATCTCAACATAATTTGGCTTCAAAA
>JAGLIN010000119.1 GCA_023142975.1 Candidatus Parcubacteria bacterium | reverse complement strand
TCGCCTTAACCTCAATCGTGTCATCTCCCACTTCCAAAACAGAAACATCAAAAGTTCCGCCGCCCAAATCATAAACAACTATTTTTTCATCTTTCTTTTTGTTAAAACCATAAGCAAGCGCCGCCGCTGTCGGTTCATTAATAATTCTTTTGACATCAAATCCAGCGATTTTCCCAGCGTCTTTTGTTGCTTGTCTCTGCGAGTCGTTAAAATAGGCTGGTACGGTAATCACCGCTTCGGTTATTTTTTCACCCAACTTCTCTTCCGCGTCACTTTTTAATTTCTGCAAAATCATCGCGGAAATTTCTTGTGGCGTATGTTCTTTATCTCCCATTTTTACCTTAACGCCTCCGTTTGCTTTCACAATTTTATACGGCACAAGTTTTATATCTTCTTGAATTTCTTTGTCTTCAAAACTTCTTCCGATTAATCTTTTTACCGAAAATACCGTGTTTTCCGGATTTGTGACAGATTGCCTTTTAGCCAACAGTCCGACTAATCTTTCTCCAGTTTTGCTAATTGCGACAACTGAAGGAGTTGTTCTATTTCCTTCTTTATTTTCTAAAATCTTTGGTTCTCCCGCTTCAACAATCGCCATCGCTGAATTGGTAGTCCCAAGATCAATTCCTAAAATTTTACTCATATTTTTTTGTTATTAAATTATTTATTAATTTCAAATCGGAGTGTCAAACGAGCCGCAGCGAAGTTTGACCGAAATATCAATCTCTTCCCGCTTTCAGTAGAACTTCGTTACGACTCGTTCTACACTCCAAAATATAATGTTACACTTACTTCTTTCCATCTCCACATCCCGCATCACATCTACTACAACATCCGGCGCAACCAAATAATTCTTCGTCTTCTTTAACTTCTATCATTGAAATTCCACAACAAATTGGAGCTTTATCACTATCACTTTCCTCAACGCTCCCACAATTTTTCGCGCATTTGTAAATTTTTGACATAGTATTTTTGTTAGTTTTATTAGAATTTTCTTGCTTTGTCATCCCAGAATTTTTTCTGTCGTAGAGATGAGGCATTGCCTCGTCTCTACGACAGAAAAAATGTCTGGGATCCAGTTTGTCTCACTTAATAAAAATTATACGATAAATATTGCTCATTGAGATTAACTGGATTCCCGCCTCCGCGGGAATGACAACTTTATTTCTTTCCCGCCACCTTCACTTTCCCCGCTCTCACCACCTTCCCAAACATCCTATATCCTTTTTGAATTTCAGAAATTATTGTCCCTTCTTCTTTATCTGATTTTTCTTCTCCAACTGATTCAAACAAATTAGGATCAAACTTTTCTCCAACTGCTTTTATTTCTTCTATTCCAACTTCTTTCAAAAAATTATCAAACTGATTTTTAATACAAACTATTCCTTTCGCCCAATCAGAATTTTCCAGATCTTTCGGCAAATGTTTTGTCGCTAATTCAAAATTATCTATCGTCGGCAAAAGTTTTACAATCACATCCTCGCTCGCGTATTTCCGAAACTCCTCCAAATACTTCTCCTGATCCCTCTTATAATTCACAAAATCCGCCTTCGCCCTCTGCCACCCCGCCAAATTTTCTTCGGCTTGTTTTTTGTATTCTAAGAGTTCTTGTTTTTGGTCTTTTTTTTGGGGATGAGATTTTTTGGGATTTTTGGGTTTGGGGGTTGACATAAACTATTTTTGAGTGTTAAATAAAATTAAAATAAATAACTACGGAGGTTAAGCTTATAAGCATACTAAAAACTAAGTTATCTATAGGATGGTTAATAGCGTGGTTGGGAGGATTACTTTTAACCATTTTTGCAACTTATCTTTTTGTAGTTTGCAATCTAAACACAACAGGAACAATAAAAACTGTTATTTATGTGATTGCCTGCATAATTTTTACAGCAATCTACATACGCTCTACAATCCAAAGAATCAAACAAGAACAAACGAGCTAGAAATAAATATTTTCTAAGCTCTTTTTTTATTTCCAAATCTTCTTTTAGCTAAGATTTAAATTGATTAAAATTGAAAAACTTTCTTGGAATTCTGGAGTTCACTCTTTAGAGTGTAATTTACGCACGAACTTACAGACTAAAGTCTGAACTCCAGATTTATACTCATTATCCGCCCAGCAATTTTTTCAAATAATCAATCAGAGAAACATTCCTTGAATACTTCATCCTCTTCGGACCGATGATCGCCAGCAATCCTTCCTCGCCATTTTTCAGATCATATTTAGAAACAACCATACTGCAATTATCAGTATTGCAAATCGGATTTTCCTCGCCGATATAAATTTCAATTTCTGATTTATTCTCTAATTCACCAGACAATTCCTCCATACTTTCATCAAGATAATCTATCACTTCCGCGATTTTAGAAACACTGTCTAAATCGCTAAATTCTGGCTGGGATAATAATTTCTGTATTCCTGATTTATAGAAATCGTCGGAATCTATCACACCGCTTACGGCAAGATTTCCAGACATCGCGGACAAAAGTTTTGCCGTTGTTCTGGCAAGCATTTTATTTTGCGCTTTTAATTTTAAAAGTTCAACTTGTAAAGAATCTTGCTCTTTTTTTGTCAGTTCCTTCTCCTGCATTAAAACATCAACAAAATATCTAAATCCCTGATCAGTCGGAATTCGCCCTGCGGAAGTATGCGGCTGGTATAAATACCCTTCTTCTTCCAATTCCATCATTTCCGCTCTAATTGTTGCCGGACTTAAGTCAAGGTTGTACTTCTCCGCTAATAAAGAAGAACTCACCGGAACCGCCGAGTCAACATATTCCCCAACAATCAAACTCAAAATTAATTCCTGTCGTTCTTGCATATTTATTAAATTAAACTTCACTCGTTTCCGAAGGCGACATTCGCGAATGTCGCCTTCGGAAACGGGCATTAGCGCTCCCCTTCTTAGAGTGCTAATTTTATTATAGAGGATTTTAAATACGCGTCAAGGGTTGACGCATTATATTTTTTATGTAAAACTTTAAATAATAAAATAAATTATATGTTAGGAGGAATTAAATTGGCAGATGAGTTTATAATACTGGAAAACACGCCATTGTGTATGATAATTGGATCAAAAAATAAAGTCAGGCCAGGAAAAACAGACAGGAGTCTTGCTGTTTGTTTCAGAAAAGAAGATCCTATTTTCAAAAAAATAGGGTTTGAAATAAACTATATTTATAGTGTTTGTCTCCCACCTGAGACAATAGCGGGAAATCACTATCACGAGGAAAAAAGAGAAATTTTTTATTGCCCGTTTGGACAATTAATGATAGTCTCTTTAGAAGATCCAAAAACCACAAAAAGAAAAGAAGTCTTACTTTCAAATAAAATTGGGAGTGAATATATAAAATTAATATATATCAAACCTGGAATAGCACATTCTGTTATAAATACTTCAGACCAAATATCAAGCCTGATGGTATTTTCAAATATTGAAGAGCATAATCCAGAAGACGACTTTCCATACGAAGTACTTTAGTGTAAGAAGGCATCGTCCTTCTTTTTTTATTTGTCATTACTACTAATAAATTGTATAATAAAAGAACTGACAAGTTGTGAATTAACGGATTTATACTAACTTGCTTAAATAAT
>JAGLIN010000118.1 GCA_023142975.1 Candidatus Parcubacteria bacterium | reverse complement strand
TTGTGCGCCAAAAAGGGAACCAACTTCGGCTACACAAACGAACCAGTACTGAAGTTTTAAAACTTACAATTCCTATGCATAGACCTGTTAAAAAATCAACTTTAGAACATATTTTAAAAAATGCTCGGTTTTCACTTGAAAACCTTGATAAGCCGCTTTAAAAAATAAATTTCCAATTAGCGCCCTAACGGGCGTTTTTTGCATAGGATTGCTTTTCTAAAATACTTATCAAAAATAAGTTTTATACTTAATATCAACAAATACAACACCCTAGGAGATAAACAATGAAAAACATCTTAACAATATCAATTATACTAATTGTAGCTATGATGATTGGCTGTAGTAAAAGTGATTCGCAACAAGTGGATAATTTTCTCGATGATTATGAGAAAGTAGTAGAAAAATGGGAAGACTCAATCGCAGATGGAGAATTCACAGAAGATGATTCTGATGAAATGAATAGAACAATAGAAGAAATGGAAGGTGAAGCAAAAGGGCTAAAAAATGTTACAAAGTGGAACAAAAAACAGCAAGAAAGGTACGCAAATCTCTCTGAACGAATTATGGATGCTGTTTTCAAATCCATTCAATATCAGGGTGGATTCTCGTTTTAGAAAAATCTAGCTATATATCGGATAAACACAATACGCAATAAACATAGCACTAAGTAATACACGCATTCTGTATGTTGGGATATTGTGTGCAACCAAACAGAACGAAATAGACAGAGATTTTCACTTACATAAATAGGGGTAAAATGACAGAATTAGAATTATTAGTAGACTTTCATAAAGACGCAGAGAGACAAGGACCAGGCAGCTCTAATGAAACTATAAAAGCCTTGAATTTGACAGGAATAGACAAGAATGCTGACCTAAAAATAGCAGATATAGGTTGTGGCTCTGGTGCTCATACAATTGTTCTTGCTCAAAATACAAATGGGCAAATTACTGGTGTTGATTTATTTCCAGAATTTTTAGATAAATTGGATAATAAAGCGAAAGAATTAAGATTACACAATAGAGTAATAACACTTAATAAGTCAATGGATGACTTACCTTTTGACAACGACGAGTTTGATATCATCTGGTCGGAAGGAGCAATTTATAATATAGGATTTGAAGTAGGAATTAAAAAGTGGAAAGATTATTTGAAAACTGGTGGTTATTTGTGTGTTAGTGAAATTACTTGGATAACAAATTCTCGCCCAAAAGAAATTGAAGAATTTTGGAATGAGGAATACCCTGAAATTGATACAGCATCAAACAAAATCAAAAAGTTAGAGGAAAATGGATACTCACCCATCGGTTATTTTTATTTGACACAAAACAGTTGGATAGATAACTATTACACGCCGATGGAAAAACGACTTTCTTCTTTTCTTGAAAAACATAATAATTCAGATATGGCAAAAAATATTGTTGAGCTTCACAAAAAAGAAATAGCGAGCTATAAAAAATACAAAGACTATTATAGTTACGGATTTTATATTGCTAAGAAAATATAGACTGAGTATAAAATGGCAGCACGCAACAATCTATATAGTTTATAACGGTATAGTAGTAAATTCATGCAGTATAGCTCTTGTTGGTCTCCGCCAAATCTGCCGATTTGACTATTTTAATAGTGGCAAATTTGGCTCATTACGTAATTTGAACATTATCGTTTGGAAGTCCGCTGCAAAACCATATACGAGCCGTTACCTCTCAAATCTTTTATCTAATTCCTCTAAAGATAATTGAACGATAATTGGACGTCCGTGAGGACAGTAGTAAGGATGTTTAGTTCCAAAAAGCCTATCAACTAACTCTCGCATCTCTTCGGCAGTTAATTTATCACCGGCCTTAATGGCCGCATGACAAGCAAACGATGCAGCAATATTTTCTTGTAATGAACTATATTCTTTATTCGATGATTCAAAATTATCAATGATATCGCGGATTACTTCTTTTTCTCTGCCCCAAGTCATTTCTGAAGGAATAGATTCTATTAGGACTGTATCTTTTCCTGATTGTTTCATCCGAAAACCAATTTTTTCAAGATATGGAAGTATTTCAAATAAAACGGAATATTCATCGGGAGCAAATTGCATTTTTTCAGGGAATAATAATGTTTGCGATGTCATCGTGTTTTGTTTAAATGCAG
>JAGLIN010000117.1 GCA_023142975.1 Candidatus Parcubacteria bacterium | reverse complement strand
ACGCTAGAATTTTCCGTGTTGAGTAGTTTTATGTTTTTAAAGTCTTCAACTATTTTAGTAATTACCTCATCCGCCCAAGAGGGAGCCAGCACTTTTACTCCTGAAAAATCTATTTCTATCAACTCGTTTTTATCTATATCTTTTAATAAATAAGCTGAGGCAGCTAAATATGCTTCCCTTCCCGCTGGTCGGGAAATTAATACCTCGCCAAATTTTTTTATTTCAATCTTCATAATAAATAAATTATACCGTTAAAATTACCAAACATCCTTTAATATTTTCATCAATTTGTTTTATCTCCATTTCTCTATTTAATTCCGCCTGCGCGTTTCCAGAAGTAAAAATGAGATGCATATTTTCTTTTTTTATGCTTTCTTTTGAAAATTTTAATCCATTACCTCTCGCTTCTGGCGCTCTGCCAGATATTCTTTCCGTAAAAGCGGTATTAAGCGCTTCAGAATCATTTTTTAATTCTGGTTTTACTTTTTTCAATGTTTTTAAAACGCCTTGACCTCTATCAGCTAAAACTATTCTAAGTTTATCGTCAATAAAATCATAAGCAAAGAAAATCCCCATAACATCATCCCAGTTTCCCAAATTATGATCAAAAGAATTATTGCCTATCTCACCCGCTACTGCAGAAATAGCATAAATTTTATTTTCTTCAATCTCATTATTTTTTAGCAAATCATCTATCATCCTATTCAATCTCGCCTGAAAAATATCTCGCGTTTGGCAATAATAATCACTAACAACATCTATTTCACCAGATT
Organism: Candidatus Parcubacteria bacterium; assembly: GCA_023142975.1. Lineage (GTDB taxonomy): Bacteria > Patescibacteriota > Minisyncoccia > JAHIHE01 > JAGLIN01 > JAGLIN01. The sequence goes on along the minus strand of JAGLIN010000117.1, from coordinate 2,917 downwards.
TTTCCGTTATCCAATCATAACCTAATTTTTCTATATTATTGCTCATTTTATTTTTCTATGAACTTGAAAGTAGAAAGAATTTGATTGAATCCAATATCTTTTCCTAATAAATCTAATGGCGGATCTTGCCATGTAGAATAAGCAAAAACATTAATATCGTTTTGCGCAATATATTTTGGCTTAGGACCTCCATCTTGCTGAATTTTCTGCCACTCCAAAATAGGATAAACCGAAATAATAAAAGGAATAGCATATCCACTTCTATCACCATAACTTATATCTTCTGTGGGAATTTGAAATTTAATATAAGTGCGCGCGACATCTGATTCTGCTGTTGTTTTATAGCCATCCCAAATGTCTGTAAGGGTTATCTCAAACCCAAGCTCCTCATTCCGATAAGTCTGCCAGTCGGAAGTGTCGGGTTTTTTATCTATCTTATTGCGATCTTCAAATTCTTCTATTATTTTTAATATCCGATAAATTTTAAATTCTTTTTCAGACGAACCTACAACAGTGCGAATATTTAATAATCTTATTTGTTCTTCTTCGGAGATTTGTTTATTTACCCAGTCTTGCAAAATATTTAAAAGAGCTTTTTCTTCTTCTCCTGCAATAGAAATTTTTTGTGAATTAGAATCAGTAGGATAACCTGCCTTAAGATAAATATGATACGGCTCTATTTTTTTTCCTATTTCATTTATTTGCATTCTACCATCAAGACAAAAAACGAAATCTTTATTATTAGCATCTTTGGCAATTACACCCGTAGTTCCGCCATCACTATAAAAAATAACTTCAACAATCTCAAGCGGATATTGAACTCCTAAAATTTCAGCCGACTGTGAGAGTTTCATTTTATCTTCATACTCAACAATCTTACAAGTATTATCCTCACATTTGCAAGAAAAGGGAGCAACTTCGCATCTAATAGCACTTGCGCCAACCTGACTCTCTCCAGATCTAAGGCAACCCACATTATAAGTACAAGTGGGATAACAATCGCTGTCAATATTACAGCTTCTATCACAAAATTCAGGATACTCCTCTGAACACTTATAAATAGAATTCCAGATTTTGTTATTTGTTTGATTATTAGATATTTTACCATACTCCCCAATAATATATCCCCCGCCAATAATAATCGTCCCCATCCCCGCAAACAATAAAACCGCTAAAAGAGTTTTTACTGTAATAGTTTGTAGAGATTCTTTGTTTTGTTTTTGCATAATTTTTGTTTTTAAATATTAAAAGAAAAAATGGAGTCAACAACTCCATTTTTTATTACTTATCGCTTTCCACAATTACGCCGATCCTCGTTTCCAATCCATGTTCAAGATTTATTATAACCTCGTAATCACCAACTTCCTTAATCGGTTCCTCAATAACAATTTTATCTCCGTCAATCTTAAACCCTTTATCATTAAGCGACTTAGAAATTTCCTTTGGTTTTATGGCCGCGTAAAGTTTTCCAGACTCATCAGCTTTGGCCTTAATCGCCACAGAAACTCCTTCTAGTTTTTCGGCAATTCCCTCAACATTCATTAAATCTTCTTTTGCGAGTTTTTCTTTTTTAATTTTTATTTTTTCCGCTTTCTCCATTGCGGTTTTAGTAGCAATCTCCGCGTACCCTTTTGGAATTAAAAAATTCCTCGCATAACCATCGGCAACTTTTTTAACATCGCCAATTCCTCCTAAATTTTCAACATCTTTGATAAGTATTACTTTCATAGCTTTAATTAAATAGTAAATTATTGTAATTTATTGTAACTCATTGTAACTCATTATTCTTTATAAACAACAATTAATTACAACAAGTTACAACAAATTACCATCAATTACTTTATTCTATAACAAAATTTAAAATAAATCAAATTTATTTTAACTTACCTCAACAACTCCATCGCTTTCTCCAACTGCGGATCTCTCTCGTTCTCATAATCTTCAAAGCTCATTTCAACATCAAAATCAGGTTCAACTCCATTATTGTTAATAGCGGTTCTATTTGGAGTGAGCCATTCAGCAACCGTAATTTTAATGGATGATCCATCTTTCAAATGATTTAATTCCTGCACTGAACCCTTCCCAAAGGTTTTTTTACCAACTAATTTCACGCCCATATTATCCCGAAGCGCTCCAGCTAAAATTTCAGACGCGCTCGCGCTTCCTTCGTTTATTAAAACCACAATCGGAACATCAAAAAATCTTTTATCTCCAGTTGTCTTGTGAATAGTTTCTCCGTCGCTATGGTCTTCAATAAATACTACCTCTCCGCGATCTAAAAACCTGCCAGAAACTTCCTTTACGGTATGGACATACCCGCCTGCATTATTTCTTAAATCAATAATTATCCCGCGCGGATCAATTGATAATATTTCACCTATTTTATCGTCCAATTCAAAAGTGGTATCTTCTTTAAACTGGCTTATTTTTAGATAAGCAATATTATTTTCTTTAATTTCCCATTCTATCGTTTTTATTATTATAGTATCTCTCACAACTTCAATCTCTTTTAATTCATCAAGTCCGTCACGGGCTATTGTCAATAAAACTTTGGTTCCTTTTTCTCCCCTAATAAGATTTACCGCTCTATCTATGCTCATTCCAATAATTTCTTCTCCATCCACTTCTAATATTTTATCGCCAGACAAAATTCCCGCATTTTCCGCAGGACTATCTTTTAGCGGCGCGATAACTGTTAATAATTTATCTCTAAACCCTATCTCCGCGCCAATTCCGCTAAAACTCCCTTTCATATCTTCATCAAATACCTCGCTCTCTTCTGTGTCCAAAAAGACAGTATAAGGATCTCCCAAAGAATAGACCATCCCCTCTATAGCGCCATAGACCATTTCCTGATAATCTAACGGCTCAAGATTATATTTATCTTCCACAGTTCTCCACGCATCCCAAAAAATAT
>JAGLIN010000116.1 GCA_023142975.1 Candidatus Parcubacteria bacterium | reverse complement strand
ACACTGAAGCTTATCAGGATTATTAGAAGTATGGATGTTAGTTTTTTTAGTGAATTCATAAAGAATTGAGTTTAAAATTTCTACGGCGCTTTAGCGCACGGTCGGCGAGGTTTTAACCTCGCGAAAAAAAGTATTTTATTGAGTTTAATTTCGTGAGGTTAAAACCTCACTGACCCTCGGCTAAAGCCGGGTAGAAAAAATCAATCAAATATATTTCCGCAAACCTCCTTAATTCTATTAAAATCATCTCCTTCCGGCAAAAGAATATATGACCCATTCTCATCTCTTGAAGCGTAAAGAAGCCCTTCTTTAGTAGTATTAAAAACTTTTCTTTTCACATCTGTCGTATTTGTTTTTTGCATCAAAACAACCAATTCTTTTATCTCCCATAATTCTGCGTTTGTTTTTACATGATTCCCTAAAGAATCAAGAATTGATATTATTTTTGACGGATTTGACAGAACGCCCAAACCGAACGCTTTTTCTTTCATAGCCAGCAATACCTGCTGTTGGCGTTTTGCTCTATCAAAATCACTTGTGCTAAACCTTGCCCGAACAAAAAGTAAAGCAGTGTCCCCGTCTATAACCTGCCTTCCTGCTGGAAGCTCAATTATTCCCTCCGCAAACTGATTTCTTTCTGAAAACGGTTTATCTAAAGTAATCGTTACTCCGCCGAAAGTGTCTATAGCCTCTTTAAACGCTTTAAAATCCACACTTGTAGCATAATGAATATCTAAGCCAGTAACATCCGCCACAGCTTCACTGCTATATTTTAAACCTTTTTTCCAATCCTCATCTTCTATCCCATGCACATACACTTCATTAATTTTATTTTTAAAATTGTTATGCGGCATCTCAACATAAAGATCTCTTGGAATTGAAATTAAAGCAACTTTTCCTGTTCGTGGCTCAAAACTAATAACCATTATCGTATCAGATAAAAGACCCCCGTTTGGATCATTAATTCCTCTTATCCCTAAAACCAAAACATTTAATCTGTCTAATTTATTATTTTTCAATTTTTCTATCGTAGATTCTTCTTCGTCTTCTATTGGAAATATTTGAAAAAAACTGCCGCTAAAAGGAAGCATTTTTATAAAACCCTTTACTAAAGAATATTTTTCTCCGGTCATACTATCAAAAGTAGAATTTGCCTTATATGCCATATACCCGCCAGAAATAACAACAAACAAGGTAAAAATACAAAAAACAACTGCTGTTTTTCTAAACAACTTTCTCCTGTTTTTTTTATGTTTAACCTTAAAACTATTAAACTGAGAAGATTTATCTCCGTGATTTGTCCAATTGCTTTGATCGTGTTGGTTATCTTGATCAGCAATCTCTTTTATATCAAACTGTTTTTTATCCATAAAATTATAATCTGATTTAATTTCTTACACCTCATTTTTACATTTTTTTAAGATTATGTAAAGGAGAATCAAGAATTATGAATCACGAATTATGATAAAACTGTCACCCTGAGCTTGTCGAAGGGTGGCAAACTCGCTAAATTTATCACCTTTCGACAAGCTCAGAGTGACAAATTTAGCTATTTTGTAATTTAGAAATGTCCTTGATTCATAATTCTCTTTAACGAATACAACACCCCGATTATAATAACAGTCATCATTAAAACTTTATCATTAAAAATTACAACATCAAAAAGTCCATAAGCGCAAATCCAAGTAAAATATACAAAAAACGATCCGGTAAACATTTTTAAATATTTATTTTCTAATTTAAAAAATAAATTGCGAGCAGTCTTTAAAATCTCTATTAAAATAAGCAAAAATACTATTAGTCCAAAGATGCCGATTTCAGAAGCGATGTCAAAATAAGTGCTATGCGCAGAAGATCCCATTTTAGAGGTGGAAATATTTTCTTCTAAAACTGTCGGGAAATTACCAAAACCAACGCCAAGAAATGGATGCTCGCTAATTGAAACTAATGTTTCACGCCAGATTTGCAAACGCCCTTTATTTGATATTTCCGAAAAGTCAGAGATTGAAAAAGCTCTTTCAAACATAGAAAATTTTTCTCTGTCTTCATCGCTTAGTTGAATATTGCTTCGGTAAAGCTGGGCTTCCTGATTTATTTTTAAAGTAAAACTGGAAATCGGCATTAGAATAAAAAATAATAAAACAGAACAAATTATTATTTTCGAAAAATAGTTACTGGAAGAATGATTGAAATCCTTAAAAAACGCTATTTGTTTAATTAGATTTTTGTTTTTTATTTTTTCAATAAACCATTTAAAACATGGAAAAGAAAACAAACGCACTTTTAAATTTATTTTACAAAGATTTTTAAATTCAGAATGCGGATACGCAAATAAATAAATTGCTGCCATCAGCGCAAAAACCGATCCCACCCAAGCTCCCCGCGATCCAGAAAAAAATATAGCTAAAAGAAAAAATATCAGCGCCAAAGAATAGAGTTCAGGTTTTAACCTGTTCTGGAGTTCAGGTTTTAACCTGCATTTGTCATCCTGAGCTTGTCGAAGGACACACTCTGAAGAGCGAACTCCAGTTCTTAAATGATTTGGTAAATAAATCAACGCCAAAACCGCTGGTATTGAAATCAAAATAAACATCGCAAATGAATG
>JAGLIN010000115.1 GCA_023142975.1 Candidatus Parcubacteria bacterium | reverse complement strand
CTAACCCCAATCCCGCTAATGACGGCGATTTTTTTTAGATTAAATTCTTCTTGTGTAATTTTTTCCGCTTCTAAAATTAATTTTTTTCCAAGTCCAATATGCTGGGGAGATTTTTTATCTTTAGATTTTATGGGAAGCATTTTTCCGTAAGTGTGGACTTCACGGATGATGGCTTGGAGCTCAGGTTTTAACCTGTAAGTGTTATCCTGAGCTTGTCGAAGAATACACTCTGAAGAGTGAACTCCATAATTTATTCTTAATCTCAAAAGCGAATAAAGATTTTTTCTTTTTGAATCTTCAAAGCTCAAAAATATTTCTCTGCCATCAGAAGCGTTATAATCTTGGCGGAATAATTTTAAATTTTTAGATGCCGCAAATTTATTTCTTATCTCCCGACATCGGATGCATTTACACCGCCAGCCCTCTTCTTCTGATTTTTTCTTTAAAACCTGTCTTAAATTAGAAACTTTATTTCCAGCAACGATACTTGTAGTAGGAATATCGCGAATGAGTCGCGCAATTCTGACATAATAAGGGATTATTTTTTTTATTTCCGTTAATAATTCTAACAGTTTTTTGTCAGAATATGGTTTATATTTGCCATTTTTCCACCACTTATAAATAGATGAGTCTTTAACCACAACGCACGGGTAAATTTTCAGCATATCGGGTTGAAAATCTGGATTGGAAAATAATTCTTTAAACATCTCCAAATCTTTTTTATAATTTGATCCTGGAAGATTTGGCATCAGATGATAATTTATTTTAAATCCGGCTTCTTTCAATAATTTTGTCGCTTCAATTGTCGTGGCAACAGAATGTCCGCGTTTGCTTAATTTTAAAATGTCGTCATAAATACTTTGAACGCCAAGCTCAACTCGCGTCGCGCCCAATTTTCTCATGTTAATAATTTCTTTCGTGTCAATATAATCTGGCCGCGTTTCAAGAGTTAAGCCGATAATTCTGTGCTTTGATTTTTCGTTTGCTTTTTGGAGTTGTAGTAGGGTATGATTGGCGTACTGCGACGAAATCTCCCCCGCCCCCTTTGCGAAAGGGGGAGTCGTGCTCCCCCTTTGTAAAAGGGGGCGGGGGGAATTTCGTCGGTCGATTTCATTACATGCCCGAAAACATTCCTTCACAAACCATGTTTGATATTGTTTTGGAAAATATGAAAAAGTTCCGCCCATAATGATCAATTCAATCTTGTCTGTTTTATGTCCAGTCGCTTCAAGCGATTTTATTCTTGCCGCCACTTGTTTATAAGGATGAAAGTCCGTTAAAATCGCTCGCATTACTGCCGGTTCATTTGATAAATAACTCTTCGGCATATCTTTTTCCGTCGGGCAATAGACACAAGTTCCGGGACAAGCGTATGGTTTTGTTAAAACGGCAATAACTGCCACGCCGGACAATGTCCTGATATTTTTAGTTATCAAAAGATTTTCAATATTTTCATTCGGCTTTATTTTTTTATTCTTCACCATTTCCCGATAAACTTCCAAAATCTCAATATTTGTTGGGTTTTGCAAACCGAACTTTTTTGAAGCTTTTCTTTTCAATTTCAAAAAATACTCATTCTGATTTTTAACGGGGATTTTTTTGAAGAGTTGATTGATGATGTATTCGTTGATCATAAATTTTGTCATCCTGAACTTGTTTCAGGATCTTTTATTTATTACGCTAATTTATTAAATAATTCACTAGACATTTTGACTAAACTGAAAACACAATTAATGTATTCAAAAGATAATCGTGTTTGCGTCGTAGATGAAATATAATTTTAAAATAAAATAGATTAAACCTAAAATACAATAGATTCTGAAACAAGTTTAGAATGACAGAACTTTTTCTGATCGTCAAGTAAAAATTTGGCGGTTTTTTTAAATATCTAAAATATGTTATAATAAAATCAATAAAAAGTAAGTTTATTAACCAAATGATCTTAGAATATTTTATCAATTTGCCGATTAAATTCTTCAAAGGAATAAATCAATTCTTCTGGTTTTGGTATGTCCAAGGCTCCAAAGATTTTTGGCATAGAGAAATTGCTTTTTTAAAACAGATAGAAAGAGACATCGGCGTGATGATAAATTTAAAACTTATTACCCAGCCGATTTTTGGGGATTATACATACGCAGGCAGAGTAATCGGTCCGATTTTCAGATTAAGCCGGGTTTTAATTGGTTTTGTAATTATGATCGCTTCAATATTTATTGTTATTTTGATTTATTTGATTTGGATAATTTTACCGCCACTGGCGTTTTTGATGGTGGTATTAAATTTGGTGTCAGGTATGTAATACTTCATTGTTGACTAATTCTTTTAAGCTGTAATTAAAGTATATCCATGTTAAAACAAATACATCGCCAAAACAAAAATCAGTCTCCTAAAAAAGAAAGTTTTTCTCTTACAGACAATAAAACTTCTTTAATTGTTTTGATTTTTGTAATATTAGGAATAGCTATTATTTGCGGAGGACATTTGATTAACAAATATAAAGGAGCGTCAAATAATGAATTAATGAACCAAGAAATTGTTTCAAAAAATAAAACTACGCTTCAAAACGAGATGGCCATTTTTGAAAAAGAGTCTTCTTTTTTAGATAAAGTAGCTGAAACTAAAAATTACGCTTTGTGTGCAGAAACAGATAAACCAACCTTTTGTTTAAACTTTGCAGCCTTGCTTTCAGAAAATATTGGCTATTGTGACAAGATATTTGAAGAGAGTGAAAAAGAGCGATGTTTGTCTGAATTAGCAAAACAGACAGGCAATCATAAAATATGCGATAATCTAAAAAATCATATTTTTAAAAATCAGTGCTATCTTAACGCTTACAATAATTTAACCGATGAAACAGCTTGCGAATTATTAGACAAAGATCTAACTCTTGTTACCAAAGACCAATGTTATTTTAAAACGGCTTTAAATAAGAAGGAAGAAAATTTATGCGGACAAGCAGGCGAGTTCAGCGACAGCTGTTATTATACTTTGGCGATAGAAAAAGGAGATATGGAAATTTGCGATAAAGTGGCAGATAGCAATCTCAGAAACTATTGTTATTATTATAATTCTATTAAAAATTCTTTCGTGCGTCCTTGTTATTTAATTGACGAAGACGGTTTTAAAAATCTTTGTTTTGCCGAGACTTCGGAAAAAAGTTCTTATTGCGATGAAATTGGCGACACTCAATTAAAAAAATATTGCCGTGAAATAATAGCATATAAAACTAATGATGTTGAACTCTGTGATCATAATAAAAATTGTGTAATTGCGCTTGCCGTTAAAACGAACGAATACAATTTATGCGAAGAATTAAACAATTATGCAGTCATTAAAGATTGTAAGATGACAGTGGCTATTGAAAATAAAAATTTAGACGCGGGAGATCTTTGCTTGAATTCAGATCAAAAGGTTGAGAATAATTGTTTTTTTAATTTAGCTATAAAAACTGGCGATGAGAAATATTGTAAAAAAATTAAAAACAAAGAATTTGGAGAAATATTGGACGTAACTAACGATAAATGTTTCTTGAGATTAGCGCAAACGGCTGCTGATAGAACAATTTGCGATAACATTGCAGATGAGCCCACAAAAGATATGTGTTTTCAATGGGCGATTCCTGAAATAATAGAAGTTAACGAAGATCCTTCTTTTTGTGAAACAATTCCAGCTCACGATACTTACGACAAAAGCAAATGTTATTATAATATTGCTTTAAAAAATAATGATTATCAATTTTGTAAAAAAATAACTAATTTGCCTCCTAGTAGATATTCATCTGCCAATAAAATAATTGAGGAAAAAGCGCAAGATTGTTACGAAAAGATATTTTTTGCCAAACAAGAAGAATATTTAAGAGATAATAAATCAGCTTTAATTTTAGATGAGAAAAATTATCAAAATCAGGATGTTGAAGATCCTATAATTATAATAGCGCGGAAAGGTGACGGCTTGACTCATCTTGCCGAACAGGCTTTGAATGAATTTTTATTAAAAATGACCTCTAACGAACAGAAAGAATTTGGCGAGTTATTGAATTTAGGACAAAGGGTTTATATTGAAGATTATATTAAGGACAAGACAGAAAGGAAAAAATATTATTACGCTGGAGACGAAATTGATTTTTCCAGAGATTTAATTAAAGAAGCGATTAGAGCATCAGAAAAATTAACCGAAAAGCAGATTGAGAATCTTTCAGGATACACTTACGATAAGACTGATTTTAAGTTTGAATTATTATCCAAAAAGGCTTTAAGTTATTGCGACTTTAAAAGCGAGTTCCCGTCTTATTATAATATTTTAAACAAAGAATTTGATAATTTAATGTGCCAAGTGGAATTAACTGGCGATTATAATTTATGCGAGTCTATCAATCCTGAACATAAATCTTACAAGGTTAAATGCATTGAACAAATTATAGAGGGAAGCGCTAATTATTTGATTTGCGAAAGTTTTAGAAACAAGAGTAATGTAAATTTGTGCTTTTCTCTTTTTGCTAAAAAATTAGACAATCCTGCTCTTTGCGATAATAAAAAAGATAGTTTAACTAAAGATGCTTGTTTGTTGGATATGATGAAAACAAACCCGTCGTTGGATATCTGCGAGAAAATAAATAATGATATTTTACAAGCAGGCTGTTATAAACAGTTAGCCTTAAAAGAAGATGATTCATTATTATGCCAGAAAAGCAATGACCCGTGGTGCTTTATTGATTTAGCGGAAAAAACAGGAGATCATTTATTGTGCGAAAAAATTCTTAAAACACCTTCAATAGATAATGACCAATATTTTAAAGATATATGTTATACGAGAGCGGCAAAAAATAATCCAATCATTTGTGAAAATATAAAATCAGATTCTTCAAAATTTGGCTGTTATCAAAAATTATTAATTGATGAAAACAAAAATTATATTGAAAACAGTTGCGCAGAATTAAATAATATTACAGATAAAAATGTTTGTTTTGCTTTTCAGGCAAAACAAGAGGGCAGTATTGAATTGTGTAATGAAATTAACGATGAAATTATTAAGGACGCTTGCGAATATACCGTTTCTGTTGAAATAGGAGAAAATTATTGTGGCTCAATAGAAACCGCTGGAAAACAAAAAGATTATTGTTTGGCAAAAGTGGCTCTGGCTAAGAGAGATTTTAATTTGTGTATGACTATTAATGATCGTTATGAAAGGGGTAAATGCGTTAATAATGTGGCTAACTTACTTGAAGCTTATGAGCCGTGCGAATTATTAGAAGACGATAACACTTTTAAAAATAATTGCGGTGAAACATATTTTGGGCAAAAGTGATTTTTTAATATCAATATTTATCAATGTCTAAAGAAAAAAAAATAGCTATAAAAATAATCGTCTGTCCGCATTGTAATGGCAATAAAATTACGGATGATAAAATCAAGTGTCCTGACTGCCAAGGGCTGGGAGTTTTTTTGCTGGTTGGGAAAAAAGGAATATATTACTGGCGGGAAAAACTTTCTGGGTTTTCGCCGTTGATGAGGCATCTTTATAAAATATTTCCAAAAACAATTCGTTTAATTATATTTACCCTAGCGCTGTTTGCTTTTATTTATGGCGCCTATTTTGTTATGGTTAATAATTCTGATTTTTTGTATTTATTTAAGGAAGATATTGTTGAAGAAGAAGGACGAACAATTATGGAATTCTGGTTTGTAATAATCGCTAAGTTTATTTATCGTTGCCTTGAAGCGTTTTTTGTTTTGGTAGAAAAAAGGGGAATAGGACCTTTGATGTTTTGGCTGGCAACTTCTGGAGCTATTTATTTATATTGCTATTATAAATTAAAAGATGTCTCAAAAAAATCTATTGATTCGTTTCTTCCCGAATTTGAAATCTTTTACAATAAAAAAGCGGCAGGTCCAAAAGATCCAGTTAATATTGCTGACTATACCTCTCCTTCAGCGAAAAGTATCTTGTTGGCAACTTTAGATTTAGCGCATAGTCGCAAGCAATCTCCTTCGCCGCATCATTTAGCAAAAGCTCTTCTTGAAAATTCAAAAACAAGGATATTATTTAAGCGGTTGGAAATTGACGCTAAACAATTTATGAAAGATGTAGATACCGTGATAGACAATTTGCCAAAAAATAGATATTATGAGCAAGATGGATTTTTGGGTGGAACAATAATGAGTCCCGAACTAGAAAGAATGGCTGTTTTAGCGTTTGAAGAAACTTTGATCGTCGGCTTAGATAAAGTTGAACTGGAAAGTTTGTTTTTGGCGTTATTTCAGGACGAAACACTAAATAAATATTTTAAAAATATAAATGTGGAATTGGAAGACGCGAGAAATACTGTTCTTTGGGTAAAAAGCTGGTCAAGCGCGAGAGTGAGATTAAAGAGGCCGCGAAAAATTCAGCATACTGTAATGAACAGGGCCTGGACGGCAAGAGTAACTCCAGAGCTTGATCGGTTTAGTTATGATTTAACCGATCACGCCAGATCTGGATTAACCGGCTACATTGTAAACAGAAAAAAAGAAATTGATAATTTAATGAGAATATTAGAAAGAACCAGTCAAAATAACGCTCTTATTATCGGCGAAGAGGGAGTAGGTAAGACTACTATAGTGAAAGCGCTGGCAAATAAAATGATCAAAGATCAAGTTCTGCCAACCTTGCAAGATAAAAGATTGGTTGTTTTGGATATCGGCGCTTTAGTTTCTGGCGCCAGAGCGGGCGGGGATCTGGAATTGCGGATTAGAAAATTACTGGAAGATATGGGCAAAAGCGGAAACATAATTCTGTATATTCCTAATATTCACAACATGGCGGCGGCGGGAAGCGGAGAGGGGTTTGACGCTTCAAAAATTCTATCTCCAATTTTATCACAAGGGATATTTCAAGTAATCGGCTCAACAGATTATCGAAACTATCATTGCTATATTGAACCAAGATCAGATTTTGCCAATAATTTTGATCTTATCAGGGTAGAGGAATTAGACGAAAAAACAAGCATGGAAGTTTTAGCGGCGCAGGCAAAAATTATAGAATCCAGAGAAGGAATTATTATGACTTATGGGGCAATTAAAAAAGCGGTGGAACTTTCCAAAAGATATATAACTGATCGGCTTTTGCCTGGCAAAGCAATAGACCTTCTTAGTGAAACGGCGGTAGAAGTTCGACGAATGGGCGCGGGATCTGTTTTGCGGGACAAAGATGTAATGGAAGTGATTACGGAAAAAACGGGTATTCCTTTAGTAGATGTAACGGCAAAAGAAGCGGAGAAGCTTTTAAATTTGGAAGAAAATTTGCACCAAAGAGTTATTGGCCAGCGCGAAGCGGTGAAAGCAATTTCGGCGGCAATCAGAAGAGTGCGAGTCGGAATGAAGCATAAGGACAGTCCGATTGGCACATTTTTATTTTTAGGCCCGACGGGAGTCGGAAAAACGGAACTTGC
>JAGLIN010000114.1 GCA_023142975.1 Candidatus Parcubacteria bacterium | reverse complement strand
GCGTATAGAAAAAATTTACAATTTGCCCTAATGCGGACCTAAAATGCTTCGGGGCTTTACTTTCGCTTTTTCCGCTAACACCGCCAAATCCATGAGCGATCAAATCCTTCAAATCCCACCCGCAACAGTAAACCGCGAGAAGTCCAAGATCATGAATATGGAAATCACCTTTGTTATATGCTTCCCTTATTTCTGGCGGATAAATTTTTTCAACCCAATATTTTGATGTTATGACATTAGCGATATAATTATTCAGACCCTGCAGAGAATAAGACATGTTGCTATTTTCTTTGACTTGCCAATCGATTTCTTTCAAATAATCATCAACAAGATCTACGGATTTTTTTAGAACATCCTGACTTTCCCTTAAAAGACGGTGTTGTTCTCTATAAATTATATAAGATTTTGCGGTGTCAATATAATTTTCCCTAATCAAAAAATTCTCCACGATATCCTGCACTTCTTCAACGGTAGGGATTTCTGCTTTCATCTTCCCGCCGCCATTTCTAACGGTAAATCTTTTGCTTATTTCACAATCTACTTTCTTCGCCAATTCCTGCGCGTTGCGTTTATTTCCCTCACCAGTAGCAGTTAGCGCTTTATAAATCGCCCTCACAACTTTAGCTTTTTCAAATTTAACAACCCTACCATCCCTTTTTCTAATTTGTTTTACTTTTATTTTTTGATTCATTATAATTTACAGTTAGTAGATTATTTTTGATTAAATAATTTTTTATATATTTTCACTTCTTATTTTTCTATGAATTTGAAAGTGGAAAGCATTTGATTGAAAATCTCCAAATTATGCTCCATATTATTATAATTAGGCGTTGTCCCTGTAAAAGAAATTGCTATCGCTTTACTCTTGTAAACAATATAATATTCTCTCGTTCCGCAATCACCACCAAAAACATTATCATATAAGTAAGCGTCGTAATTATTAATTTGAATTTCTTGTTCAATCATATTGGCCCCTGAATGCCATGGTTGATTAAGGGATAACGCTATTTCTTTTCTATTTTCTACAAATTCCTTTGCTGAAAGTTCTTCGGGATTTTGCAAAACTGAAATTCTAAAATCAGAGTAAGGAACAATTTCTTCACTTTCATCTATAAAACAAAACATTAGTTCATCATCATCTACAGAAGGTTTTCTGCAAACTTTAGAATTAAAAGACTTATAATCAATCTCAAATCCATATTTTTCATTCCGATAAGTCTGTCAATCGGCAGTGTCCTCTTTTTCTATGAATTTGAATGAATCTACCAATTTTTTAAATTCATCTATTCTTTGCAATGTTATATTGTTTTTAATATTTTCATTTGTTTCATTTTCTTCAATAAAGTACTTGTAAGTAATAGCTGCCGGTAAAAACTCATTATTTCCTACACGCTTGCAGAACATCATTAAATAATCAGAAGCGCCATAATCCGCTGGTCTTTTATACTCAGTCTCCCCCTCAAAATTTTCTTCGCAATTAAATATTGCGCATCCATATTCATCAGGAGCACAAGAATAATCTTTGCTATATATTCTTATATCTATACCCTCAGGAACAACAAAACCAGATTTTTTTCTGTTGGGAAAATCTTTGAATAAAAACTTCACAGACATTCCTTTATTTAAAAAATCTTTATTTTCATTAATTGTAATCTCTTTCCAATCCTCTGGATATTTCATCTCAAACCCAAACTCCTCATTCCGATAAGTCTGCCAATCGGAAGTGTCAATTTTCTCCTCGCAAACTTCCTGGCATTCTTCCAAGGTTTTAAAGGGGGTTTTTACGTTGCATCCGCTGCCTTTGATAAATTTTTCAATACATTTTTCTGCTTCAGAATTAAATTCATAATATCCACCTTCTTCAAAATATGCTGGACAGTCGCCAAATAATTGAACTTTCTCCCCACACCTCACATCAAGCGCTGATTTTTCTTTGATTGTGAATTCGTTGGAATAGATAAACTCTCCACTGGGTTTTCCTGAAATATTATTTGGATCTTCTTTTTCATTTTTAGTTCGCATAATTATTTCGCTTTTAATTCTATACTTTCCTGGTAAAACTTTTTCTAAATAAACATTTCTATCTGAAAAATCTACACTACACCATTTCTCTTTTTGATCCCATTGATATCTTACTGTTTTAGAAGGTATAAAAGGAATATACATTAATCCATCGGTCACTCCGCATTCAAACCAAAAAACTATACTGCCTCTTAATGGAACATAATTATCATTAACTTTTTTCTCGACAATTGGATTGCTTATAAATATTTTTTCAGAAAAATTATTTTTAATTATAACATCAATAACTTCTCCCTGCTCATACTCCATTTTATCTGTCGTAATACTTATCTCTTCAACCAACTCTTCTTTAACCTTCTCGCATTTTCCATTTTCGCATTTGCAAATATATTTATCAAATTTAACATCTGGGATTGAACACAAAACATTAGGATCAATTTTTTCTCCTCCAAAAATTTTAGCTTCATCTGAATTAAGACATTTATAATTCTCTAATGAAGTATCTAATGGCAAACAGACATAATCATTAACATAAACAAGCCAACAATCAGAATCAATTTCACATTGAATTTCAATAATAGGATTTACAATCGGCAAATCTGTTTTAGGCGTTTTCAATAAATAACTTGTTGCTCCAAACAAAGTTCCCAGCATTACAACCATCACAATAACCAAAACCATTTTTGGCATTGAAGTTAAATCAAGCAGTGCTTGTTTTTTCATGTTTCTGTTTTTAGAAAATTAAAAAACATTCTACCCGGCTTTAGCCGAGGGTCCAAGAGGCTTTAACCTCGCGAGATTCAATTGAAATTAATTTTTAAGTTCTCAATCCATACACAATATTCCAAAAACTTTTCCGTCATCCACATGCGGTCTGCAACCAAATACAACTATTCTCGCAGTGCATTTGCCTTTTGTGTAAATAATTGTTCCTTGCTCAACTTTTCTTTCTTCTTCGCTTGACAACTCAGCAATGCAAGACCCCTCACACTGACTTGAATCTGAACATTCTTTTCCAGAATCAAAGGTTGGCAAATTGCAAAAACTTCCTCCTCGATCTATCCATACACCACCTACTTTTTCACAAGACTCCTTGTCTTTTGGCTCAAACTTGCAAACATCTTGACATTCCTTCCATGTTTTAAAAGGTATTTCAAATGAACATCCTACCACTTCTTTTCCAATACATTCTCTTGTTTCTGAATCAAATTCATATCCTGTTTTTGATGCCTGACCCAAGCAGAAACCAATTCCTTTTACTTTCTCCCCACACCTCGCATCAAGCGCTGATTTTTCTTTGATTGTGAATTCGTTGGAATAGACTTCTATATAATTTCCTATTCCTATTTCTTCATTTTGCCAATAACCAAAACTTATCTTATATTTAGGAAAATTTAAAGAACTCTTGTCAATATGCTCTATTGGAATATATTTCAGAGTTATTAATTCGGATGATTTTAATTCTGATTTTTGATAAATATAATTTGGGAATGGTAATGCAATAGGTAAAGTCGGAACAAGAATCCATTTCTCACCTTGATAACCAAATAAATTTAAACTACTTAAAAAAGCATCTGACGAATACCAAATTGAATTTTCCGAATTATTTTTTATGGTTATTTTTACATTTTCCCCCTGCTCATACTCTATTTTATCTGTCGCAATAACTACTTCTTCAACCAACCCCTCTTTAACCTTCTCACATTTCCCATTTTCGCATTTGCAGGTATACTTATCAAACCTATCTGGACACATAGCATCAAGACGCTTCTTGTTTTGATTTATTGCATTAGCATCATCCTTACTAACATTAAGACATTCATAATTTTCTTCTGGAGAATTACAAGAAATATATGGACCAGTAAAAACAAGATTACAATCAGAATCAATTTCACATTGAGTTTCAATAATAGGATTTACAATCGGCAAATCCATTTTGGATATTTTTAACAAATAACTTGTTGCTCCAAACAAAGTTCCCAGCATTACAACCATCACAATAACCAAAACCATTTTTGGCATTGAAGCTAAATCAAATAATGTTTGCTTTTTCATGTTTTTGTTTTTAAAAAATTATAATTAAAACTCCAAACTAAAATTAATTAATTCTTTTTTTATAATCTTATCACTAACTTCAAAACCTTTTAAATATTTAACTTCCTCCGAATAACTAATGTCCTTAAAATACGCAAGCTGTTCGCGGCATATTTTTTCGTTAAATTCAGTTTTAAATATGCTTTTCGCGTGTTTAATAATTTCCGCAAGAGAATGAAAATCTCTGATTATAAAATACAAGTCAACATAATCTTTCCATTTTGCTCGTCTTCCAAGCGCAAATAATTTCATTGCCGCAAGAGTTAGCAAAGAAGGTGTTTTCAAAGTTTGATCATAATCAATTTCGTAATCAATCTCAAACGGATAACGAAAAAAGGTAAATAAAACTCCATTAATTATAAAAGTAAATTGCTCCGCTTCGTCTCTGATAACTTTGCTTATCGTCCTCTCTCTTAAAATTCTTTTTTTTACATTAACATTCTTAAATTCATTAAAAGAAAACATATCAAAATCAATTGACTCTCTGTGTCCAATATGCAAAGCAATTGCCGTCCCACCGACTAAACCAAAATCTTTATAGAACTTTTTTACTATGGGCAATAATTTTATCTGCTCTTTTGTTAATACTTCTGGATGCAATGTAGTCATATTTATTTAGACTCTTAATTTCGCATATTTATTGAAATATAGATTGAAATAATTTTTTGTTTTTCGGTGATAATTACAACGCTTTTCGTTAGATTTTTTCATAAAAATCTTTGCTACTTTTTTAATGCCTAAAATTTCAATCATCTTTTGAACATCATCCCAATCCCCATAATTCAAAACCGCCTCCACAATCGCTTCGTTATTGAGTTTTCCGGGATCTTTCACATACCAGACAAGATATTTTCTTTTTTTAATAAATTGTTGAATAGTCATATTTATTATTATTTACTTCACATATCTACAATCATCGGGATAATTTTCAAAACAACACAAACAATCTAATTCAGTTTCTTCTGGTGTTGAATCACAGGTAACAAATCCGCCTAATTCTTTACATTTACTTTCATTTGTTCCTCCACGAATATTATTTTCCTCACAAACCTCCTGACATTCTTCTAAAGTTTCAAAAGGAATATCGAAAGAACAGCCCGACACTCCTCTTTTAATACATTTCCCCGTTTCTGAATTAAATTCATATCCTATGCCTAATCCTTCACACAGACCAATTCCTTTAACTTTCTCCCCACACCTCAAATCAAGCGCTGATTTTTCTTTGATTGTAAATTCATTGGAATAGATTGTTTTATAATTTTCAGGATCAGGTAAACCTATTTTCATGCTTTTAATCCGATATCTTCCCGATTGAACTTGATGTGAAAAATCCCCCCAAAGCAATTCGACTCTGCCACACCAAGATTCCTGCTGATTCCATTCATATTCCAATTTATCTTTTGGTTTTATAAAAAGCCATTCAACTTCTTCACAATACGCTCCGCAAGGACACCATATTTGTTTTATTTCTATCCAATTATTACTTTCAAATCTTTCAATGGAATAAGCGGGATAGCTTATTCTTTGCTCTTTATCTGAATTATTATTGATTGTTATTTTCACTTCCTCTCCCTGCTCGTATTCCATTTTATCTGTCGTAATACTCACTTCTTCAACCAACTCTTCCTTAACCTTCTCACATTTCCCATTTACGCATTCACAAACATATCTATCAAATTCAACTTCGCAAGGCGAACAGACAATATAAAGATCCGTATTAAATTTATTAATCCATTCATCTCTCACTTTTTTAGCTTCATTTTTGTTAAGACACTGATACTCTTCTGACAAAGCATCGCACGGCGGACATACATCTTGACCGACATAAACCAATTCACAATCAGAATCAATTTCACATTGAGCTTCAATAATAGGATTTACCACAAACGACAAATTTGTTGTTGGCATTTTTAATAAATAACTTGTTGCTCCAAACAAAGTCCCCAACATTACAATCATCACAATAATCAAAACCATTTTTGGCATTGAAGCTAAGTCAAATAATGCTTGTTTTTTCATATTTTTGTTTTTAGAAAATAAAAAGATAATTCTCAAATCAAATAAAAAACTGCCCTAAAATTGCATACTGTCCATATATCAGATAACAGTTTAACAATATAACAATTTGACAATTCAAACATTTTAAAAACTTCTAAACTCTCCCGCTAAAAATACCTTAGAAAATTCTATTCTTCGTTCTTATCATTCTTATTCATCTTCTTCCTAATAAACGCCGGGATATCATATTCGTCATCCTGTTTTATAGGATTGATGTTAGATGAAAATATTTCATTACTATTGTTGTCAGGATCATTGTTATTGCTTATTTCTCTTTGTTCATCTTCCTTAAATTCTGACTCTGCTTCTTTTTCAGTTTTTTCTAACTCTCTTTTTATAACATCTTCTTTCAAATATGGTTGATCACCAAAACCTGTGGCAATTACCGTTACTTTAACTTCGCCCTTCTTTAAATTTTCATCAGTGATTGCTCCGAAAATAACTTTAGCGTCAGGATCAATTGATTCGGTAATAATATCAGCGGCTTCATTTATTTCCATCATAGTTAAATCAGGTCCTCCGCTAACATTAAATAATACTCCTTTCGCCCCATCAATAGAAAGCTCCAAAAGAGGACTGTTTATCGCCTGCTTCGCCGCTTCAACGGCTCTATTTTCACCAGAGGCTCTGCCAATTCCCATTAAAGACGGACCAGTGTTTTCCATAATAGCCTTAACATCCGCAAAATCTACATTTACTATTCCCGGAGTAGTTATTAAATCCGAAATTCCCTGAACTCCCTGCAACAAAATATCGTCGGCAATTTTAAACGAATCTAATAATAATATTTTTTTGTCTATCGCGCTAAGAATTTTATCGTTAGGAATAGTTATGATCGTGTCAACCTGATTTTTCAAATTTTCTAATCCTTCCTCGGCGATTCTTTTTCTTTGCAATCCTTCAAAAGCAAACGGTTTAGTAACAACCGCAACGGTGAGCGCTCCCGCTTCTCTGGCGGCCTCGGCAATAATCGGCGCCGCGCCAGTTCCCGTCCCGCCGCCCAACCCGCAAGTTACAAAAACCATATCGGAACCTTTTAAAGCGTCCTGCAATTCATCTTTATTTTCTTCCGCCGCCTGCCGACCGACATCGGGATTCATTCCCGCCCCTAAACCTCTCGTTAAATTTTTTCCAATATGAAGTTTTTCAGTTACTTTGCAATGATGAAGATCTTGCGCGTCGGTATTGATAGCAATAAAATCAATACCCTTTAAATTGGCTTCCATCATCCTGCTTATGGCATTATTCCCCCCACCGCCAACGCCAACGACTTTTATCCTCGCATAAGTCTCAAATTCCGGTTTTATTTCTTTCATATATTTTAAATTTAGATTGTTATATTTATAATGTGTTTGGAGTGTCAAACGAGTCGCAACGAAGTTTGACTGAAATATCAAGCAATTCCCGCTTTCAATTGAACTTCGTTGCGACTCGTTCAATACTCCAAAATATAACAACATTCAAACACATTCTAATATTATCATAATAGCTTTTTTGAAAGATTTAGGCAAATTTGGAATTATGAATCAAGAATTATGAATTGAGAATATGCGGGAACTGGTTTTTTTAACCAGTTCCCTATGTTTTGAAAATACAATAATATTATTTGTTTGGGAAACATTGGAAACTATTTACAAAATAGTTCCCGCAATTCAGCTTTTACTTTTTAAACCTGTCAATCAAATGTCCAATTCCTGCTCCGATCAAAGCGCCTGTTATGGGAATTAAACATATTACCAAACTTCCCGAAATATCTACACTATCTTCAATATAATAACTTACTAATAATGGTATTGATGCCGGTAAAGTTAAAATAAGAAAAATAACTGAAGGATCTGCGCTACTGCTCGGTCCGCCCGTAAGCATCATCCAAAAATAAAAGCTCACTATTCCCCAAATCATTCCACAAATTAAACCGATTTTCCACTTGTTCATTTTGTTTTATTATTTTATAGACAATTTATATTATTTTTTAAATCTATCAATCAAATATCCAATTCCCATTCCAATTAAAGAATAGAATATGACTGTAATAACAAGTTCAAAAACAGGAAACAAAAACAATAATCCGAAACCAAATATAGAAAATAAAAACACTACTGGAATTGAAATTAAACTAATATCGCCAGTTGTATGTGTAATATATGTGCCAATTATTCCCAAAACTACTCCACAGGTTAAACCTATTTTCCATTTATTCATTTTGCTTTTATTATTATTTTATAAACGCAACTTAATATAAATTCGTTAATTCGTAATTCATTAATAAATAATCAAACAAAACTTCTTTTGTTGGTTTAGGTCTCCTGACCTGAACCTTGTATTTCTTAAAATCTGTCCATAAATCAATTATCGTTTTGGTCATAAAAAGACAAGTGTTTTCTAATTACGCTTTAAGAAATATCTGGTTCAGGACAGAGTCCTGAACCAACATCAATTTAAAAAACTCTTAATACTTAATACTCGCTACTTAATACTTTTTTACGGTAAAAAAGTTTTAAATATCTTCCTCATCTTTTGCCCAACTCCCCCCAAAGACGGCATCTTAAATCTTCCTCCGCCGGAAGAAAACGATCCGTTTTCGTCAGATTCCCACATAATCAAACCGACAGCAGTAGCAAATGAAGGATCGTTAATGCGATCAACTATTCCATTAAGCTCCATCGGAAATCCAATTTGAGCTGGTAGTTTCAATACTTCTTTTGCCATCGGCACTATGCCAGACATTTTAGCGCCACCTCCCGTCACAACAACTCCCGCTGGCAACATTCCGCTTTTGTCAATTTTTTTAAGTTCCTTATCCACCATCGAAAATATTTCTTCTATTCTTGCTTCAATTATTTCCGCTATATATCGTCTTGAAAATATGCCTTCTTCATTCTCGTCAATTTCGGAAATATTTATTTTGTCTTTTTTATTAACCTCTTTTGATAGCGCGGTTCCATATCCTAATTTTATTTTTTCGGCGACATCTATTGAAGTTCGAAGTCCAATTGCGATATCATTTGTAATATGACCAGCGCCAATTGGAATAACTGACGAATATAAAATATTTCCGTCTTCAAAAACAGAAATTCCTGTTGTTCCTTTTCCAATATCAACTATTACCACGCCCAGTTCTTTTTGCCGTTTTAATAAAACTGATTTTGCGGCAGCCAACGACGCGAAAACTAAATCATCAATATCAATTCCGCACCGCTGCACGCACTTCATCAAATTCTTGATAAACGGAGCCGTTCCTTCTATTACCAAAGCATTGACTTCAAGGCGAACCCCGTTCATACCTACGGGATCTTTGATTTGGTCTTGTCCGTCAATTATGTAGTTGCAGGGAATTATATCTATTATTTCCTTGTTATTCGGCATTGATATCGCCTGCGCGGCGTTTATTACTCTATTCACATCTTCTTCGCTAATTTCACCATCAGCTCTGGAAACCGCGACAACCCCTTTAGAGAATTGCGAACAAATATGACTTCCGTTTATGCTGATGTAAGCATGCTCCACAGGAACGCCTGAAATTCTTTCCGCCTCTTCTTTGGATTTTGTAATAGCGCTTATGGTTTCTTCAACATCAACAATAACGCCATTGCTTATTCCAGACGAAAACGCTTCGCCAACTCCAAGAATCAATGGTTTTTCTTCATCGTTTTTTCTCTGAGAAACTATAGTTCTTACTACACTCGTCCCAACATCAATCCCTACTAAAATATCTCCTTTTGACATAAGAATGAATTATGAATAATGAATTATGAATAATGAATTAAAATTTTAAATCCATGATTCATAATTCGTGATTCATTATTTGTATTATAACTCATTTTTACAAAATAAAAAAGCCCCCTAAATTCTCCTAAAAATTGTTAACGACATCCTTAAAATAAGGCCAAAAAATTACTGCGCCTACGAAGACCGCTCCAATTGAAGCGATTAAAACTGCCGCTGCCATCATATCTTTTATTGCCTTCGCATGCGGATGAACTCTCGGTTCTAGAATGTCCATAATTCTTTCAAATATTGAATTTATAATTTCCAAGACTAACACTAAAATTATCATCATAGTCAAAGCCGCTGTTTCCCAAGTTTTGAGCCCGAAAAACAAAATAAAATAAACAACAGCAATTGAAAACAAAATCTGAATTCTGAAATTTTGTTCTTTTAAGACACACTTGAATCCCCTAATCGCATGCGAAAAACTTCTTGAAAATTTTTTGAAACTAAATACTGTCATCGCTCTATTGTTAATATCTTTTTTTCTAAAACCTTCATCTCCGAATCCTTATAATCGCCTTTATGGTCATATCCCAACAAATGCAAAATTCCGTGAATTAATAAAATTGATGTTTCTTTTTTTACGGAATGTCTTTTTTGTTTCGCCTGCCTAATGGCTCGCGGATAGCAAATAAAAATCTCTCCCAAATAAATAATTTTATTAGGCAAACTTATAAATTCCTCATTCCCAAAAGACAACACATCCGTTATTTTATTTATCTTCCGATATTTCTTATTCAAAGATTTAATTCTTTTCTCTCCTGTAATCACCAAACTTATTTCCACTGGTTTTTTAAATTTGGTAACTTCCAAAGTTTTCTCGGTAATTTTATTTAGATATTTTTGGTTGAGTTTATTTTTGGTAAAATTTTTGATTAGAAGAGGCATAAATAAAATACTAAAATATTTATTTTTAAAATCAATTACCGTTCACATACTTTATTGAATTAATACTTTTTTTAAATTCATCAAATATTTTTTTAAAATCAACTGATTCAAATTCCAAGGTGTCATAATTATATAGATTCGTTTTAATTTCCTTATTATTAATATATGCATCAATAAATTGTTCATCACCAGCAAGTTCACCTTTGCCGTTCCATCGCTGAAGAGCATAACATGGAGCATTATTGCACGCCGAAATAGAGATTCTATAATCGTCTTTATAAAATAAGTACTTAACCGTTATCCATTCTGCATCATTTCTTGAACTATATATTTCTAATTGCCCCCTTGAATCTCCGTGTTCTTGAATTTGGCAATATATATTATCAGATTTTCCATACATTCCTAAAAAAGCCGTGCACTCACTTTCAGATTTCGCCTTTTCAATAAATTCTTTTTCTTTATATAAATCGTTTTGAGTTGTAATAGTCATTCGATTTGGATTTTCATCTTGTTTAACTGGATAATCAGGAATATACTCTATTATAACTTGAACATAATTAGGATGATAATCTAATTCTATGCCAGAATCATTATTAGTATTTTTTTTCATTATACAAACAGAATTATCATCATTAGTTTCCCATGGTTTAATTTCGCGAATTATTTTTTGTGCCTGAGAGTAATTAGTCTGTTTAAGATTTTCATTTATTTTATTGGATTGAGATAATTGATTTTCTAAATTTTCTATATAATTTTGTAGTTTATTTTGCGAGATATTAAAGACTGTTTTTTGCCAAAAGTAAACTCCACCACTAACCATAAAGCAAAAAATTATTGTTAATATAATTATCCAAATATTTAATTTGCTATTATTTGGCAAAGTATTTATTTGATGTTTGTTTTGTTGACTCATAATTTCAAAATTATTTTAATTCTTCCCTCACAATCCCCCCAACCAAATTCCCATCCACATTCCCACCAATTTCCTTCATCACCGCTCCCATAATTCTACCAAAATCAGAAGCGCTAACCGCTTCTGATTTACTGACAATATCAACAACTATTTTTCTAATTTCATCTTCTCCCATTTGCTCCGGCATATATTTTTCCAGGATTTCTAATTCCTTTTCTTCCTGACTTGCTAAATCTTTGCGATTGCCTTTCGTATATTGCTCAACAGAATCCTTTCGGCTTTTGATATTTTTTTTGATAATCTCAATTATTTTTTCATCGCTTATTTCCTTTCTCTCATTTATTTCAACATTTTTAAGATCCGAAAATAACATCCTCAAAACACCGCGAACAGTATTATCGCCGCTTTTCATTGAACTTTTTAGATCGTTTTCAATTTGTTCTTTTAAATTCATTTGCATAAATAAAAACAACTAACAGAACTACCTTCTGCGTTGTTTGAAATCGTCTTCAAGTTTGCCGATTTTTCTTTGGTATTCTTTCTCAGCCACAATTTCGTTCTTTCTCAGAGCATTCTTTCTTCTTTCTGTCCTGCTTTTAACCTTGTCTCTAAATCGAGAACTTCTTGCCTGCAAGAGCAAGCCGCTTAATTGAATTTTTTTAGAAAAACGCCTTAGCAAACTTCCCGTGCTTTCATTGTCTTTTCTTTTTACTTCTATCATAGATATCACCTTCAACTTTCTATTTATTTTTAATTAAATTAACTAAGATTAGTATAGCATGGAAATGAGATTTAGCAAGATAAATTGTATAACCTGCAACACAAAACACAATCTTATATTCGGACTTGCTATGAAATTTTCTACGGCACTTTGGCGCACGGTTCGTGAGGTTTTAACTTTCCAAGATTAATCTTGTCAAATTAAATTTCGCGAGGTTAAAACCTCACGAATCCTCAACTAAAGTTGAATAGAAATTATTATGTTACGCATTACCTCCACTCAGCAAATGCAAATGAATATGATCAACTTCCTGCCCTCCCCCGCGACCGACTCTAATCAAAAGTTTATATCCTTTTTCGGAAATTTTTAAATCATCAGCGATTTTTTTCGCAGTCATTATTAATTTGCCCATCAATATTTCGTCTTCTTCTTTCAAATTAACAACAGAAGCGATGTGCCTTTTAGGAATAATCACAATATGAACAGGGGCAATCGGCTTTATGTCTTTAAACGCAATCACATCTTCATTCTCAAAAACAACCTCAGCAGGAATTCCTTTTTTTATAATTTTGCAAAAAATACACGACATAGTTTTTAATTTACTTCTTCAATCTCCTCTTCACTTCCCCCACCACTTTATCCATCGTTATAACTTCCTGAATTCCGCTTTCCATATCCCTAATAATCACAGTACCATCCAAAGCTTCTTTTTGTCCGATAATTAAAGCGAACTTTGAACTAAATCTGTTCGCTATTTTTAATTGTGATTTTATGCTTCCGCGACCAAGCGATTCTCCAACTGAAACCTTGCTATCTATTAATTTGTCAAAAAGTTTTAGGGCTTTCTTTTTAGCAGTATCTCCCAACTGAACAAGAAAAACTTGTTTAGTATTTTTTTTATCTAAACTTATTTTGCCGCTCAATAGTTTCTTTACTACTCTTTCAACTCCAAAAGCAAATCCGACAGCCGGAACATCTCCTCCGCCCAAAACTCCAATTAAATCATCATATCTCCCTCCGCCGCCCAGAGAAGATTGTCTGCCCAATGAATCGGAATCACTTGACCAAATTTCAAACACTGTTCTTGTATAATAATCCAGACCGCGAACAAGATTTGAATTTAAAACATAAGGAAGTTCAAGCTCGTCTAAAAATTCAAGCGTGTTTTTGAAATGATCATGGCAATCCCCGCAGAGATGATCAATAATTTGCGGCGCTGACGAAGCGACCTGCATGCATTTGTCTTCTTTGCAATCCAAAAGACGCAATGGATTTTTCGTTAATCTTTTTCTGCAATCAACGCATAACTTATTTATTTTCATCTCATAATAATCAGTGAGAAGATTCTTATAATTTGGCCTGCACTCGCTACATCCAATACTATTAATTTGAATCGCCAAATTCTTAACTCCTATTTTTTGAAATATTTTCCAAGCCAAATAAATTACTTGCGCGTCAATTGCCGGGCATCCGTCTCCAAAGATTTCAAAACCGAAATGGTGGAATTCCCTATATCTACCTTCCTGCGGATTTTCATAACGAAACATCGAACCTTCTTGATAAAGCTTTACCGGCTGTGTCCATCTGCTCATTCCATTTTGGATATACGCCCTGGCAATTCCCGCTGTTCCTTCCGGTCTCAGGGAAACTTTATCTCCTCCCCGCGTTTCAAAAGAAAACATTTCTTTTTCCACTATATCAGTGGTCTGCCCCACTCCTCTTTTAAATAATTCGGAATATTCTAAAATCGGAATATCAATTTTTCTAAACCCGAAATCATCACACAGCTTTTTGCTTTTATTTAAAATATGTTCCCAGATAAATTGCTCGGTCGGCAAAATATCCCGCATCCCCTTTACGGTCTGCAATGGGATTGCTCTTTTTCTTGGTCTTTTTATTATATTTTGTTTTTTTAAACGAGGCATAAGAGTTAAGTTAAAAGTTATAAAGTTTGTAAAGTTAGAAAGTAAAATTTGGAATTGTCATCCCAGAATTTTTTTCTAAAAGCGAAGCTTTATAAAAAAATGTCTGGGATCCAGTAAGTCTCACTTGATAGAACTATACAAAAAATATTATTTATTGAGATAAACTAGATTCCCGCCTCCGCGGTAATAACACAAAACGAAAAAGTCTTAAACAAATAAAATTGTCCATTTACTCTTTACTCACTAACTAATCCTTCCGTAAACTCATCTATTTTTTTTATTTTATCTGGATCGTTTTCTATGTCTTGAGGATTTTTCGCAATCAAACCCAAATCACCCATCATAAACATTTTTACAATATCAGAAAAATTCTCAACATATTTTATTGTCTTATTTAAAGATTCCATATCTGCTTGACCAACTGTTATAAAAACGAATTTTTTATCTTTTAAAACTTTTTTGTAATTAGAATGTAAACGATCTAAAAAGTTTTTCATTAACCCAGTTACACAATCAAAATAAGTTGGACTTCCAAAAATTATTAAATCAGCTTCTCCAAGTTTTGGATAAATAAGCTGCATATCATCCCTGATCTTACATTTCCCGATAGAATCACAACTCAAACATCCATCACAAAACTCTATTCTTTTTTCTCGCAACAAAACAAGTTCGGAACTTGATCCAAGTTCTTCAGCTTTTGTTAAAATTCTCCTCAACACAAATTCCGTATTTCCTCTCCGCGGACTCCCGCAGATTGCGACTATGTTCATAATGATTTTTGTTAAAAAATTTGTCATCCTAAACTTGTTTCAGGATCTTTGCCATTTTAGGTTTAATATACCTTTTTAAAAATAATCTTTCATCTACAATGCAAGCGCAATTATTTTTAAATATCGTAATTGTGTTTTCAGTTTAATTAAAATGTTTTGTGATTTATAGGATAAAACAGTGTAATACTTAGTAGATTCTGAAACAAGTTCAGAATAACAGCTTGTCTTATTCTATATTCCCAATTTCATATTCCACTCCTTCAAACACTGAAAAATCTCCAACTGGCCACGCTCTGATCCATGCCTTGCCAATTATAAAATGCTCTTCTAATACTCCCCAGATACGCGAATCGGCGCTGGCGTTTCTGTTGTCGCCCAAAACATAATACTCATCATCTTTGAGAATCGTATCGTAACTACCAGTTGTTTTGGTATCTAATGGAATATAAACATCCTCATCAAGTGTCATCCCCTCTTGATTTTCGTTATTATAAATAGTTATTCCACTGTCTTTTATTTCTACTCTCTCTCCAGGTAAGCCAACTATTCTTTTAATAAAAAACTCCTTCGTATTTTTTGGATAGCGAAAAATAATAACGTCGCCTCGTTTTGGCTCGTCAAGCCGATAACTTATTTCGTCAACAATTAAATAATCGCCATCGTGAAAATTCGGCTCCATGCTTTTTCCGCTCACGAAAAACGGCTGCATCACATAGGTTCTGATAGCAACTATCACGATTAGACTTATCACAACAATTTTTACTGTTTCCAATGAAAAATCTTTTATTTCAGAAAAAAACGACTTATTTTTCTCCTTGTTTTCTGAATCGCTATTTTCTATTATTTTATCTTCTAACATTTATTTATTAAAATTAAATTTTAAAATTCCCGACAATAACTTCAGAATACAACTTTTGAAGTTAGAAGTCAACTCTTAATTCTTGATTCATAATTCGTAATTCCAAAACAATAATAATAGACACTAATAGTAATTTATTATAAAATAAAATTAAGCGATATAACAATTCAAAATTAATGTATATAGACATCACACCGTAGAAT
>JAGLIN010000113.1 GCA_023142975.1 Candidatus Parcubacteria bacterium | reverse complement strand
AAAGTTAGTGCTGTTTGATGGTGTGTGGTCTATAGCGAGTATTAAGCAATATTGGCGTCGGTCATACTCAATACTCAATACTCAATACTAAATACTAAAATTATGGCCATTAATAACAGAAGAATAAATAACATCAATATGACAACTATAAATACTAAAAATACTAATCCTATTTTTTTTATCACTCCAAATCCAAATCGGGCGATAGGACTTGAGAGAATTATTAAAAATTATTATATAATCTGTTCGCAAAAATCTGATATTGTAGATTATTTTAAAAAAGAAAAGGTATCTGTTTTGTGCCTGAATGATGATAAAATAAAAAACTCTGGTAAAATCTTAGCCGATAAAGAAGTAATTAAATATATCAAAGAAAAATCAGGCAACAAAAAAGCAAATATTATAACTTTCAAGCCAAGCCCGATGATCCAAAAAATATGCGATGAGAACAGTTTTAAATATATGGGAAACGACTGGAAATTAAATAGAAAGTTAGAAGATAAAATTGAATTTGTAGGAATAACAAAAAAATTGAAAATTCCAAACGCGGAGAGTAGAATAATTAAAGTTGAAGAAAATAATCTTGCTGAATATAGCTGTAGATTAAAAAATAAAAATAAATTTATAATTCAATTGCCAAGAGGATTTTCTGGAAAAGCTACTTTTTTAATTGAAAGCAAAAAAGATTTAAATAAAATATTAAAAAAATATAAAAATAGAAAAATTAAAATTTCAAAATATTTAGAAGGCAAGACCTGGACGATAAACGCCTGCGTTGCAAAAAATAAAACGTTGATCAGCCAGCCGATATTTCAAATTACGGGATTGACCGCTTATAATAAAAACAAGTTTGGAACTTGTGGAAATGATTATACTTACGGCAAAAAACTTAGCAATAAAGAGAAAGAGAAAATATTCAGTTATACGAAAAAGATAGGAAAATATTTGAAGGGCTTGAAATATAAGGGAATTTTTGGTTTAGATTTTATAGTGAACAGTAATAACGAAGTTCATCTTATAGAAATAAACCCCCGTCTTGTTGCTTCAATTCCCGTTTTTACAAAACTGCAAATTCAAAATAAAGAAATGCCGTTTTTGCTTTCGCATATTTTGAAATTTACGAGTAGCAGGCAGTTTTTATCTGAAGGCGATATTGGCCAATGTCGCCTTCAGATAAAAGTTAAGCCAAATAATTTCAACGCTTCGCAATTAATAATTAGAAATATAAAAAGCAAACCGATCAAGATAATAAAAAATCTAAAAGCTGGAATTTATGAAATTAAGAAGGATAAGTTAATTTTTAAAGAAGAAGCGTATTATGTTAATAGATGTTTAAAAGAAAATGAATTTTTAATTCAATGCGCTGCGAAAAATAGTGTGATAAATTCTGATATAGAATACGCGAATATCCAAGTTGGGTATGGTATAATGAAGAATGAAAGAGAATTTAAGTGTTGTTTTGATAAGATAATTAAAACTGTTTTAAAGTCATGGAGTATTGAACGAGCAGAACGGAGTTTAATTGAAGAATGATAAAATATAATTTTATGATATCTCAGTAAAACTTCACTGCGGTTCGTTCTACACTCCAAGATACAATAATACAACAAATGAAACATCAAAAAAGCTGCGACAAAATATTATTAGCAACGGTTATTTTATTATCAATCTTTGGTTTGATTATGATTTCCAGCGCGAGTGTTGTGGCGAGTTATAATAATTTTGGACATAATCATTATTATT
This sequence comes from Candidatus Parcubacteria bacterium, assembly GCA_023142975.1. Lineage (GTDB taxonomy): Bacteria > Patescibacteriota > Minisyncoccia > JAHIHE01 > JAGLIN01 > JAGLIN01. Next base: position 9,450 of record JAGLIN010000113.1, on the reverse strand, counting down.
TGTCTCATCAATTTTTTTACGGATTTATTCCTGGAATGATTCTGTTATTTTTATTTCAAAAAATTGATTATCACATTTTTAAAAAATACGCGCTGGTTTTTTTAATCTTAACAATCATTTTTTTATTTCTTGTTTTTGTTCCAGCTTTTGGCTATGATTTAAAAGGAGCTAATCGTTGGATAAATATCGGCGATTTCAGTTTTCAGCCGTCAGAAATCGCCAAGTTAACTTTCATTTTATATCTTGCTGCTTGGCTGGAAAGGAAAGGGAAAAGTGTTAAAATTTTTTCAGATATGTTTGTGCCGTTCGTTGTTCTAATTATAGTCATTTCAGTTCCCTTAATAATGCAACCAGACATTGGCACATTGAGTGTAATAATTTTAACGGCGGTAATTATTTATTTCGTGGCTGGAGCTAAATTTAGCCACATTTTTCTTCTTGGTTTGGGAGGCATAGCGGCATTATTCGCGCTTATAAAAATTGCTCCATACAGAGTAGATCGGTTGATGGTTTTTCTGTATCCAGAGCTTGATCCGCAGGGAATTGGATATCAAATTAATCAGGCTCTTTTAGCTCTCGGCTCTGGTGGAATTGTAGGTCTTGGCTTTGGACACAGCCGCCAAAAATTTAATTATCTGCCTGAGCCGATTGGCGATTCAATCTTTGCTATAATAGGGGAAGAAATAGGATTTATTGGCTTGATTGTTTTGATGTCTTTATTTTTAATGTTTGCTTTAAGAGGATTTAAAATTGCCAGTCGCGCGCCTGATAATTTTGGAAGATTTGTGGCGGTGGGAATTACTTCCTGGATTATTTTTCAGGCTCTCACAAATATGGCGGCGATTACTTCGCTAATTCCGCTCACGGGAATTCCAATGCCCTTCATCAGCTACGGCGGCTCCGCGCTAATTATTTCTTTAACGGGAGTGGGAATTTTGCTAAATATTTCAAAGCACGGGAAGCATTGACATAAATTTGTATTGTGCTATTTTATTGATAGTTCATTTAATTTATAGTAGAGAGGTGATTGGAATGGTATCGGAGATAGAATATATCAGAGGAGAAATAAATTTGCTTGAAAGGGATATTAAGTCTATGGAATTGCTGAAAAATGAGGCAATATTCAAACAAATAGCCAGTTTGAAGATTCATGTAAGAGTGAATGAAGAAGATATAGGAGAATTAATAAAGATTCTTAAAGAGAAGATAGGTGAAATCAACAGACAGTATAGGAAATTTTATGATAATGAGGTAAAGAAAGAATTGGACTACTGGCGAGAAAGAGCCGTGTGTGAATTGGCATTTCTTTATGTTTTATGGGAGGAATATGAAGAGGCTATCGCTTTAATAAAGGAAGAATTTGAACGAAATCGTTCTTCATATGAAGAGCCGTTCTCAAATATAGAACTGGTGGGAATTTTCTTCCGCAGAAGTGAGAGATTTTTGGAAGATTATGAGCGTTCTGTATTATGGGAACGAGAAAGATTAGCAAGGAATATAGCGACAAGCACCAGAGACAAAAATATGGAATGGTCATTGAGAGCAGCGTTTACTTTTTGGGAATGTCTGTATAGTATATGGAGGGATAATTGGAAAATTTTTAGAGAGAACGGAGAAATGACAGGGGAAGATGCAAAATTAATAAGAGAATTAACGAAAAAAATTAAAAACATTGAGGGAGAAATAGTTTAAAAACTACCCTCTTCTTTTTTTGTTTAAAAAATGCTAAAATAAAAATATAATTATTTAATAACACGATCATGAGAATATTATTCACGGGTGAATCTGGCGCGGGGCATTTGGCGCCGATTATCGCGATCCATAAAGAGATTAAAAAAATTGCCGAAGAGTCAAATATAAAATGGCTTGAGTTTATGCTGATTAGTTCTGACAGTCATTTTCTTGCGGAAATGTTTGAAGAGACTGGGATTCCGTATAAGACTGTAAAAGCGGCAAAAAATAGAAAAAGTTTTTCAATACAAAGCATAGTGGATATTTTCAGAGTTATTACCGGATTCTTTCAATCAATAATTCTCGTTTTTAATTATATGCCCGATGTTATTTTTTCTAAAGGCGGTTATGTTTCTTTGCCGATAATAATAGTTGGAAAAATATTTCGCATTCCAATAATTATTCACGAATCAGATGCGATAGCAAGACCAATAGATAAGTTTATGTTTCGTTTAGCGAAAAAAGTAGCCGTTTCTTTTAGTAAAAGCAAAGAAGTCTACGATTCTCCAAAAGTGTTTTTTACCGGAAATCCTGTGAGAGATTTTATTTTCAACGGAAACAAAGAAGAGGCGATGAAGAAGTTTGTTTTAAATGAAGATAGCCCGGTAATTCTTATTTTAGGAGGAAGTGAGGGAGCGGAAGAAATCAATGAGCTAGTACTGGAAGTTCTTCCTCAATTATTGCAAAGGTACCAAATTATTCATCAGTGCGGAGTTGGAAATTATGAAACAGTAAAAGCAAAAATTGAAAAGATGAATATCTATAATTTAGATAATTATCATATTTTTGCCTTTTTTAAAAAAAGAATTGCTAACGCTTACGCTTCTGCCGATCTTATTGTTAGTCGCGCTGGAGCAAATACTGTTTCGGAAATTATGGCAGTAGGCAAGCCAAGTGTGCTAATTCCTCTGGCATCAGCAATTAGTGATAAGCAGAAAAAAAATGCTTTTAATTATTCTGAATCTGGCGCGGCAATTCTTCTTGGCGAGAAAAATTTAAAACCGCATTTGCTTTTAAATATTATCAATGAAATTTTTGAAAATCGCCTGAAAATTATGGAAATGCAAAGAGCGGCAAGACAAATGAAACAGCCGTTGGCGGCGCAAAAGATTGCGGAGGAGATAGTAAAAATGGCGGGATAGAATTATTAATTATGAATAAAGAATTATGAATGTAGATTTAAATAAAATAAAAAAAATTTATTTCATAGGCATTGGCGGAATAGGACTAAGCGCGATCGCTCAATTTATGAAGGAGAATGGCAAAGAAATAAGCGGCTCAGATTTGAGCCCTTCTTTGATGACGGATAAATTAGAAAAATTAGGAGTTAAAGTTTTTATAGGACAGTCAAAAGAAAATATTTCTCAAGATATAAATTTAGTAATTTATACTACTGCAGTGCCAGAAAATAATCCCGAGTTGAAAAGGGCAAGAGAGTTAAAAATAAAAACGATTACTTATCCTGAATCGTTAGGATTGATTTTTAATGATAAATTTGGTATTGCAGTTTGCGGAACACACGGCAAATCATCCGTTTCCGCGATGGCGGGATTATTGTTAGATGACGCAAAGTTAGACCCGTCTATAGTTGTAGGAAGCATTATGCCGAGATATAATAGTAATTTAAAAATAGGCAAGAGCGAATATTTTATTGCCGAAGCGTGCGAGTATGAAAGATCTTTTTTAAATTTAAATCCGAAGATAATTATTTTAAACAACATTGAACTTGATCATACGGATTATTATAAAAATATAGAAGATATGAAAAACGCGTTTAAAGAATTTATTTCGCATTTGCCAGAGGATGGAATGTTAATTATAAATGGCGATGATAAAGTAGCATCAAGTATTAAGTATCAGGTATTAAGTGTTGTTAAATTTGGTTTAAATGAAACTAATAATGTGCGAGGCTGTGATGTTAGATTTGAAAGTGGAATTATTAAATTTAAAGTTTCTTATAATAATAAAGATTTGGGCGAGTTTGTTTTGAAAATGCCGGGAATGTTTAATGTTTATAATGCTTTAGGAGTGATTGCTTTGGGCTTGACTTTGAAAATTCCAGTTGATATAATTAAAAACTCTTTGTCTGGTTATTCTGGAATTTGGCGGAGGTTTGAAATAAAAGGCAAATACAAAAACGCTTTAGTGATTTCAGATTACGCGCATCATCCGACGGCGGTTAAAGCAACGACAGAAGCGGCAAGGCAATTTTATCCCAATAAAAGAATATTTGCCGTTTTCCAGCCGCACCAGCATAATCGAACGAAGAAATTGTATATAGATTTTGTTAAGTCTTTTGATGATGCGGATGTTGTAATTTTATCTGAAATTTTTGATGTGGCGGGAAGGGAGGAAAATAATGATCAGAATGTTAGTTCTTTAGATTTGGCGAATGATGTCAAATCTAAAATTTCCCCTTTGAAAAAGGGGGTTAGGGGGATTTTTAAATTGAATACTAATTCTGTTTTTTACGCTAAAGATTTAGAAGAAACAAGGCGATTGATTGATGAGAATATTAAATCTGATGATGTATTATTAATTATGGGAGCGGGGGATATTTATAAAGTAGCGGATGAATTGGTTGGGTAAAAAATTCTGTTTTGTGAAATAAAACATTCTGTCATTCCCGCGGAGGCGGGAATCCAGTAAGTCTAATTAGCCATCATTTTAAAAATAAAACTTTTAAAAATAAATTAACAGTAGTACTTTTTGATATTTCAATTATTATAATAATATTTATAATCTAATGATATTTCATCTGGATCCCCGCCTCCGCGGGGATGACAATTTAAAATTTATTTTATGGAATTTATTAACGATCTAAAAATTATCTGGCGGTTTTTGTCAAAGTATAAAAGGCAGGTTTATGCTATTTTTGTGGTGGCGATTTTTGCTTCTCTGATTGAAGCGACGATCCCGTATATTTATGGGAAGATTGTTGATTTGATTATTGCCGATGAAGCGATGTCGGTGATCTTTGGGATTTTGTTTTTGTGGTTGATTTTGAGTTTTGTGAAAGATTTAGGAAAAAGATATGTTTCTATTAAGGGAATGAAGGTGGGTATAAAATGCATGCATGATTTTGTGTTGATTCTTAATAGTCATTCATTAAATTTAAAATTGCAGTATCACAAAAAACAAAAAAGTGGAAAGTTGTCTTCTCGATATATTAAAGCATCCGATGCTTTAGAAAGTATATTGTTTGAGGTAATTTGGTTTGTGCCTGAAGTATTAATGATTTTATTTGTTCTAATATTTATGGCACTGTTTATTCATTGGTTACTTTTTCTTATAGTTGCGATAAACATTTTAATTTATGTCTTTATTACCTTAAAATATTCAAGGTCTATCAGTAGTTGTATTATTGAAACGCAAAAGTCATATGAGGACGCTTTTGGTTTTGTTTACGATTCAATTTCAAATATTCAAACGGTTAAAGCAAATTCAAAAGAAAAATACGAAAACGAAAAAGTTTCAGCGGTATTTAAGAATAAGACCCAAAAATATTTCAAAAAGTTTCTTTTGATATTAAACAAAGTAGAATTTTGGCAAAGTGTTTCCTTGCCTATTGGTTTTTTTGTTTTATTTATTGCCATGGCTGTAATGTTTAAAAATGGAATAATGACAGCGGGGCAATTTGTGACAGTTGTGGGTTATTTAGGGTTAATAAGTGCTCCTGTAAAAAATCTAGGAACGCGCATCAGTCGCTTTAGAAGGTGGATGGGAACAATAAAACATGGCTATAGTTTACTTGACGAAGAAACTGAACCATATAATAAAAAAGGCGCGATAAAATTGAAAGACATAAAAGGCGAGATGGAATTTCGGAAAATTAATTTTTGTTATCATGAGACGAGACGGGTCTTAAAAGATATTAGTTTTAAAATAAATTCCGGAGAAGTTGTTGCTTTAGTCGGTGAGAGCGGAGTTGGGAAATCAACGATGATGGATTTGATATCAAGATACAATATTCCAACTTCTGGGAAAATATTTCTGGACGGAATTGATATTCAGAAAATTGACTTGAGAAATTTGCGAGAGCAAATTGCGATTGTTCCACAAGAGGTGAGTTTGTTCAATGACACTTTGAAAAGTAATATAATTTACGGCAGATTAAACGCGACGAATGAAGAAATAAGTGAAGCGATCAAAGCGGCGAACGCGGATGAGTTTATAAATAATTTTCCTGATAAAATAAATCAGGAAGTAGGAGAGCGGGGAGTGAAATTATCCACCGGACAAAAACAGCGCGTCGCAATCGCGCGCGCAATTTTAAAAGATCCAAAGATTTTAATTTTAGATGAAGCGACTTCAGCGCTTGATTCTAAATCAGAAATGCTTGTTCAACAAGCGTTGAAAAGATTAATTGCTGGCCGAACGACTTTTGTTATCGCCCATCGTTTAAGCACAATTATGCACGCGGATAAAATTCTTGTTATTGATAAAGGCGAGATTGTAGAAGAAGGAAAGCATAAGGATTTGATAAAAAATAAAAAGTTGTATTATAAATTATTCAGTTTGCAGTCGTTGGGGGAAAGTGATGGGTGAAAAAACATTGTCATTCCCGCGGAGGCGGGAATCCAGTAAATCTCAATAAACAATATTTTTCGTATGGTTTTAATTAAAGTGAGATAAACTGGATCCCAGATATTTTTTCTGGAATTTATACTGATGAATATTAGTGCTATCGTTCCAGAAAAAATTCTGGGATGACAGTCAAATTTAATTTACAGTACATATCAAAAATATGTCAATCAAAATTCAAAAAAATATCTCATTATCAAAATATACCTCGTTCAAAATTGGCGGACCTGCCAAGTATTTTTGCGTTGCGGAAAATGTTGATGAAATTCAAGAAGCGTTGGAATTTGCGGGGGAGAATAAATTAAAAGTTTTTATTTTGGGAGGTGGGAGTAATTTATTAATTTCAGATGAAGGGTTTGATGGGTTAGTTATTAGAATTATGAATCAGGAATTAAGAATTGAGAATAATGAAATTTTTATTGACAGTGGATTGTCTTTGGCCAAATTAGTTTCGGAATCTGTAAAAAATAATTTTACAGGACTAGAATGGGCGGCGGGGATTCCAGGGACGGTAGGCGGAGCGATTGTAAATAACGCGGGGGCATTTGGGAAATGTATGGGGGATGTTGTGGAAAATGTTGAGATATTAAATCCCCCCCGCCCCCTTTGCGAAAGGGGGAGTTGTTCAGTTCCCCCTTTGAAAAAGGGGGTTAGGGGGATTTCGTCGTTGGAGATTGGGAAATTAAATAACAAACAATGCCGATTTTCATATCGCAATAGTATTTTTAAAAAAGAAAAAAAGTATATTATTCTGAGCGTTGCTTTAAAATTAGAAAAAGGGAATCAAGAAAAGAGCAAAGAAATAATTACTGAAATTTTAAAATCAAGAAAAGAAAAACAGCTCTTGGAATATCCAAGCGCGGGAAGCGTGTTTAAAAATCCAGTTGTTGATGATGATCATTTGGCAAAATTGAAAAAAGAATTTCCAGAGTTAATTAAGATTGCTAAAACCAATACCATTCCCGCTGGCTGGTTGATAGAACAGATTGATGAATTAAAAAATAAAAAAATCGGCGGCGCGATGATTTCGGAAAAGCATTGTAATTTTATTGTTAATTTTAACAATGCCAAAGCGGAAGATGTTATTATTTTAATAAGCATGATAAAGCAAAAAGTAAGAAGTCATTTTGGAATTCAATTGAAAGAGGAGATTGAATATATGGGATTTTGAATCATTTGTCATTCCCGTGAAAACGGGAATCCAGGTGAAACATCTTCAAACTGTAAATATCATTATAATCATTGAAATATCAGAAAATATTACTGTAATTTTATTTTCAAAACTTTTATTTTAAAATAATAACTGATAATATTGCATCTGGATTCCTGCCTTCGCAGGAATGACAAGGGTTGACATATTTTTTATTTTATCTATAATGTAGAGTCAGAATTGTTCTTTATAAAATAAACAAAATTCACCAGCTGTGAAAGTTTGATATTGATTTGGAGTTCACGCTTTAGTGTGTAAAATTACAGGTTAAAATCTGAACTCTAGAATAGAAAATGACAAATTTTCACGGCTGGTGAATTCGGAGGGATTTGCTGGTATTGTAAGTATTAAAGTTTGAGGTGAAAAGAAAATGACAGAAGAAGAAATAAGCGAAAGAACGGAAGAAGCGATAAAACGAATCAGGAAAAATCCAGATGTTGTTCGTCCCAGCATTGGGTTGTTTGCTGGGATATATAATGATAATGGACAACTTCTTTTAAAAAGAAGAAGTTCATGCGAAACTCTTCCTGGGGACTGGGATCTTCCTGGTGGGGCTGTAAAAACAGAAGCTGCTGATATTGCTCTAGATGAGAGACTCATCGGAATGGAGCTTGCTCGTGAAGTTGAGGAAGAAACAGGAATTAAAGTTTCTGTTGATCTTATGCCAACAATGTATCCAGCCATTATAAAAGGAGGGTTTGATTGGGCATTTATTATCCCAATTACTAAAGAAGATTCAATCCAAATATCAAATATAGATAATTGGGATAAAGCTAATAAAGAAGGATTGAAAGTTGTTTCTCCAAAAGAACTTTTGGAACTTGCCAATGGTCCAGAAGGAAATCGACTGGTAAGCGGAGTTGGCAAAAGAATGCATCGACTTGCGCTTATGGCATTGTGCCATAGTCCAAACGAGAAATATCGGATGGAAGCAGAAAAGATGTTGGAGAATATCCAACACGAATTCAAATAACTTTTTGAGAGATAACAATGACTTTGCAAAATCGCAAATGAGTTGTCTCTTCTTTTTTTACCCAAAAAATGGTAAAATAAGCGGAGTGATAAACAAGCCGCAGCGTAGTTTGTTATTTTTCCGAAGCTTTATAACACATTTCACTGCGGCTCGTGTGTCACTCCAACAAGATACTCCAATAAAATAAAACCAATGTTCGGACTTTTTGAGAATAATCAAAATTTATATTTATGGTTCCCGAAAATGGAAAAAACCACCTTTGATGTTTCATTGGTGCATTTTTTATTGATGTTTGGATATAAACTTTTCTCGCTTTATTATCCGCTGTTTTTGATTTCTATCGGATTTTCAGTTTTGAATGTGGGAAGCATTTATTTGCTTACTTATTCAGTTATAGCTGTTAGTTCTATAATAATAAATTTCTATATTCATAAATTTAATCCTTCAAAAATTGCGGCGTTGGGCATTGCGGGATATGGGATTTTCGCGTTATTGATGATCGTAAGCCATAATTTAACGGTTTTTTATATCGCGCAAATAATTCTCGGGTTTTCCGCGGCGGCTTGGCTCGTGTCTCTGAAATTAATTTTAATGAAATCAAAAACAGACAGCCACAGCCGAAGTTTCGGCTGGTTTTATTCAATGCCTCATTACGCAGCCGCTATTGCTCCAGCTGTCGGCGGATTAGTTATTTGGAAATTCGGTTTTACCGGAGTGTTTCTATTAAGCGTTGCAATTCAATTTGCTAATGCAGTTTACGCTTACGCGAAATTGAATGGAAATTTGACAAAATCCCCCCTGCCCCCTTTGCGAAAGGGGGAGTACGCGTCTTCTAAAATAAATATAAGAAAAAATTACAGTGAGATTCTAAAAATCATAAAACCTGACAAAACTTTCGTTATGATCATATTCTCTATTTTTCTGACCTTAATTTTAGTCGGAATTTATCGCG
>JAGLIN010000112.1 GCA_023142975.1 Candidatus Parcubacteria bacterium | reverse complement strand
AAACTCCGCGATTGAGATATCTCTAAATTATCTTAATATGAACATTCTTTCTGTATGGTATTGCTTTTAGACCTGCCTGTCGGCAGACAAGTTTCTCGCCTTAAAAGGCTCGATTAAAGGGCTCGAAATGACAGAAGCGAGGAAGTCTTAACTATTTTAACAATTTAACAATTTAATCCTATGTCCCAAAAAGAATTTACAAATTTAAAATTAATTAAATCAGACAGAAAACATTTTGGGCAGACAAAAGACGCAATAGACCTTCCTTACTTAATTGAATTACAGCTAAATTCTTATGACTGGTTTGTCAGAGAGGGATTAAAAGAACTTTTAAAAGAAGTATCTCCGATAATTAGCTTTAATAAAGAGCTGGAGCTTGATTTTGTTGATTATTATCTTGATAAAGAAAAATATGACGAAGAAACCGCGAAGAAAAAAAATATTTCTTATGAAGCTCCTTTGCGATGTAAGATAAAACTTACAAATAAAAAAACTGGAGTTGAAAAAGAGCAGGAAATTTATTTCGGGGAGTTTCCTTTGATGACTGATCGGGGAACTTTTATTATTAATGGAGTGGAGAGGGTGGTCGTTAGCCAGTTAATTAAATCTCCAGGCGTATTTTTTAGCGTCTCAAGCGAGAAAGAGGACAAGAGATATTTCGGAGCTAAATTAATTCCAATTAGAGGCGCATGGCTTGAAGTTGAAACAGAATCAAGCGGCGCTATTTTTGTAAGAATAGACAAAAAAAGGAAAGTGGCCGTCACTTCTTTGCTGCGGGCTTTTGGTCATAAAACAGATGAAGATTTGCTTAAACTTTTCTCAGATGTTGATACAGGTGAAGTAAAATTTATTGAAGAAACAATAAAAAAAGGCTTGGCTACATCCCAGGCGGAAGGATTTATTGAAGTTTATAAAAGAATTAGGCCAGGAGATTTGGCGACAGCGGATAACGCCAAACAATTGATTGAGGGAATGTTTTTCAAATTTGACAGATACGATTTAGGAAAAGTCGGACGGCACAAAATGAATCAGCGGCTTGGAATTGATTTAGAAGACTCTGTCGCGACAAGAGTATTTCAGCCGAATGATTTGGTTTTAACAATAAAAAAGATTATAGAATTAAACAATTCTGATAGTGCTATAGGCGATGATATTGACCATCTTGGAAACAGGAGAGTCAGGACAATTGGAGAGCTTGTTCAAGAAAGATTTCGCCTTGGTTTTATGAGGGTTGATCGCAATGTGAAAGATAGAATGAGCACTGTTGATTTAAATACAATTACGCCGTCGCAGTTAGTTAATACAAGACCGTTGATCGCGGTTGTGAGAGAATTTTTTATGTCTAGCCAGCTTTGCCAGTTTATGGATCAAGTAAATCCATTGGCTGAATTGGAACATAAGAGGCGATTATCCGCGATGGGTCCAGGAGGATTAACGAGAGAAAGAGCCGGTTTTGAAGTTCGTGATGTGCATCGCAGTCATTATGGGAGAGTTTGCCCAATCCAAACTCCCGAAGGTCCGAATATTGGATTGGTCGGACATCTTGCCTTGTATAGTAGAATTGATGAATATGGATTTTTAGAAACTCCATACAGAAAGGTTTCAAATGGAGTGGCAACTGATGAAATAGTATATTTGGATGCTAAAGAAGACGAAGAAGCAACAATCGCGCATGCTAGCGTTCCGATTAATGAAAATGGAAAATTTGAAAATGAAGAAGTTCAAGCAAGAATAAAAGGTAGTCCAGGAATAACAGAAGCAAAAAAAGTTGATCATATGGACATTTCTCCGAATCAAGCGATTAGCGTGGCTACTTCATTGATTCCTTTCTTAGAGCATGATGATGCTCATAGAGCTCTGATGGGTTCAAATATGCAACGCCAAGCGGTATCTTGCATTATTCCAGATTCTCCTATTGTTGGAACAGGATTGGAAAAAAAGGCGGCAGTTGATTCGGGGCATGTTGTTCTCGCGAAGGAAGACGGAAAAATTGTTGAAGTTGATGGGTCTCATATAAAAATAAAAAACAAGAAGGGCAAATCTGTAAATTATGATCTTTACAATTTTGTCAGGTCAAATTCCGCGACATGTATGACTCAGCATCCGAGAGTAAAGAAAGGGCAGCTGGTCAAAAAAGGTGATTTATTGGCTGACGGAGCAGCAACAGAAAATGGAGAATTAGCATTAGGGCAAAATTTGCTTGTCGCTTTTATTCCATGGGAAGGCGCTAATTTTGAAGATGCGATAATAATTTCGCAAAAAGTTGTTGAAGATGATCGGTTTAGTTCTGTTCATATTGAGGATTTTTCTATTGATGTTCGTGATACAAAGCTTGGTCCAGAAATTGTGACAAGAGATATTCCAAATGTTGGAGAGGAAAAACTGAAAGATTTAGACGAAGATGGAATCATAAGAGTTGGAGCTGAAGTTAGATCTGGAGATATTTTAGTTGGAAAAATTACTCCAAAAGGAGAAAGTGATTTAACCGCGGAAGAAAGATTATTAAGGTCAATATTCGGCGATAAAGCGAGGGATGTTAAAGATACTTCTTTATATCTTCAGCATGGCGAACAAGGAAAAGTTGTTGATATTAAAATATTTTCCCGCGAACAAGGCGACAAGCTTTCCAGCGGAGTTATTAAAAGAATTCAAGTGAGCGTTGCCCAGCTTAGAAAAGTATCTATCGGAGACAAATTAGCGGGACGACATGGAAATAAAGGCGTTATTTCAACAATTCTTCCTGTAGAAGATATGCCATATTTGGAAGACGGAACTCCTGTTGATATAATCTTAAATCCTTTGGGTGTGGCAAGTCGTATGAATATTGGTCAGATTTTGGAAACACATCTTGGTTGGGCTGGTAGAAAACTTGGTTATAAAGTAGCTTGCCAGTCTTTAAATGGAGTTAAAGAAGAACAAATTAAAGAAGAACTTAAAAAAGCGGGCTTGCCAGAAAACGGCAAGGTCCAGCTTTACAGTGGAAAAAATGGTCAGAAATTTTCCAACAAAACGACTGTCGGAGTTACTTATATGATGAAGCTTAATCATCTCGTGGAAGACAAAATTCATATGCGCTCTATTGGTCCTTACTCCTTAATAACCCAACAGCCATTGGGAGGAAAAGCGCAATTTGGCGGGCAGAGATTTGGAGAGATGGAAGTCTGGGCGCTTGAAGGATACGGAGCCGCGTATACTTTGCAGGAAGTTTTGACTATAAAATCCGATGATGTTTTGGGAAGATCAAAAGCGTATGAGTCAATCATAAAAGGCGAACCAATTAAAAGCCCTAATATCCCAGCTTCGTTTCATGTTTTGTTAAATGAGCTAAAATCGCTTAGTTTAAATGTGGAATTGGTGAGGGGGAAGGGGGAAGAAGAGAAGAAAGAGGAAGATGAGGAGTAAATATTGGATATTAAATATTAAAATATTGGAGCAAGGTTTTCCCGTCTCGTCAGAGTCTCTCCGCAGAGGATTCTGACGGAAATCTCGTTTATCCTGCTTTTTCGTCAGAGTCCCTATTGGAGACTCTGACGGGGCTGAAAGTTATTAATTTATTTAATTATGAGACAATTTAAAATAAACAAAAATATCCTTTCTGTTTCTCTATCCTTAATAATTTTTTTCTTGTTAATTATTAGTTATTACTATTTTTCTCAAAATATAAAACTAACTAAAATAATTTCCAGTTTAAATAATCAAATTAGGATATTAACACAAACAAATGTTGATATTAAAAGTAATTCATTAAGCGGTCAAGATGAGACTAAAGAGGAAATCAAGAAAAATGAATATCGTTTTAATTTTAACAACATTTATCTCAGTCCAAAACACAATATCACACTGCGATACAATAAGGATGTTCCACACAATGAATTGGAAAGTATATTATTCGAAAATGAAAATGTCATAAGGATATTAATTCCCGCAAAACCGAAAAATCAGGACATTGTGGATTGTAGTGATGATTATTACTATAATAAAAAAATTTGCTATAAATTTTACGACATCAAATATTTCGAAAATACAAACAAATTAACCATATACGAAAATAACTTTAATGATATTAAACAAGCAATTTCTGATTTAATAGAAAAAGAAGGCGGGGATATGAAAAATTGCGATCTTCAAATTGAAAATTATAAAGATAACAAAAAAATTATCCTAAAATTATCTGATAATCTTACTCCAACTGAAGAAGAAGTAGAAAAATGGGTAGAAATAAATGGTGATAAAAGTGGAGCTTATTTAAATAAACAATTTGTGCAAGCTGAGAAATCAGAAAAATTGTGCTCCAAATTCGCTCAATCCGATATGCCCTATGTTAATTTTTTTATTTTTAATGAAAATAGAAAGGATATTTTTGTTTATTTTGAATTTAATTTCGCAAGTGAACATACATATATAGATCCATGGTCAATTAGATTTTTAAATTAATAACAATATAACTTCACTGCGGGAACTATTTTGTAAATAGTTTCCAATGTTTCCCAAGAAGATAAATTTTATTGCATTTTCAAAACATTAGAAACTGGTTAAAAAAACCAGTTCCCGCAAATTTTAATAGAAATTAGAAATTAGAAATTCATTCAAAATTTTAAATTAGAAATTAAAAATTAACACTATGTCCAACACATCTACAAAAGTTGAAGACTTTGAAGCGGTGAAATTAAAAATCGCCAGCCCGGAAGTGATTTTGGATTGGTCTTGCGGAGAAGTCTTGAAACCGGAAACAATAAATTATAGAACCCAAAGGCCTGAAAAGGACGGTTTGTTTTGCGAGAAAGTTTTTGGTCCGACAAAGGACTGGGAATGTTATTGCGGAAAATACAAAAGGATCAGATATAAAGGAATTATTTGTGATAAGTGCGGCGTGGAAGTCACGAAATCAATTGTGAGAAGAGATAGAATGGGACATATAAAATTAGCCGTTCCTGTTTCGCATATTTGGTTTCTAAAAGGAATCCCTTCAAGCATTGGACTAGTTTTCGGAATGTCCATTCAGGAATTAGAAAGAGTTATTTATTTCGCAAGTTATTTAATTACAGAAGTTAATGAAGAAGAAAGAAACGCGGTAAGCGATCGTATTGAAGGTGAATATAAATCAAAGGTCAAAGCCGGTAAAAATAAATTGACTGTTCCTGAAATTAATGACATTAAAGAAGCTCGAGATAAAGCAAAGGAAGAATTAAGAAGCATTAAAAAACATAAAGTTATTTCAGAAATTGAATATAGAAATCTTTCCTTAAAATATTCCTCAGTTTTTAAAGCTAATATTGGAGCAGAAGCTGTTAGAGACGCTTTGGCGAATGCTGATTTGAATAAATTAATAAAAAAGTTGGAGAAAGATGCTCTTGAATTGCCGTCATCTTCTATTCAGGGAAAAAAGATAATGAAAAGATTGAGACTATTGCAAGGTTTCGTTAAGGCGAATATAAAACCGCAATGGATGTGTCTGACTGTCATTCCTGTCATCCCGCCAGATTTAAGGCCAATGGTTCAATTGGATGGCGGAAGGTTTGCCACCTCAGATCTTAATGATTTATATAGAAGGGTTATTAATAGAAATAATCGTTTAAAAAAATTAATAGAGCTTGGCGCCCCCGAAGTTATTTCTAGAAATGAAAAAAGGATGTTGCAAGAAGCTGTTGACGCGCTGATAGATAATAGCGCGAGAAGAGGACAAGCGACGATGGCTGCCACTGGAAAAAGAAGGCAATTACGGTCGCTCGCGGATATGTTAAAAGGGAAACAGGGAAGATTTAGGCAAAATCTTTTGGGAAAACGCGTTGATTATTCCGCGCGTTCAGTTATTGTTGTCGGACCGAGATTAAATTTAAGTCAATGCGGCTTGCCCAAGAAAATGGCGCTGGAATTGTTTAAACCATTCGTGATGAAAGAACTTATTGCCAGAGATCACGCTTACAATGTTCGGAGCGCTAATAAGTTAATAGATCAAGGCATTACTGAAGTCTGGGATATTTTGGAGGAAGTAATCCAAAATAAGTTAGTTCTTTTAAATCGCGCCCCAACACTGCATCGTCTCGGAATCCAGGCGTTTTATCCAGTTTTAATTGAAGGAAAAGCAATCCAAATCCATCCTATGGTTTGTAAGGCGTTTAATGCCGATTTTGACGGAGATCAAATGGCTGTTCATTTGCCGCTTACGCAGGAAGCGCAAAAAGAGGCTGGGGAAATTATGCTTTCATCCATAAATCTGTTAAAGCCAGCTACTGGAGAACCGATAGTTATTCCGTCTCAAGATATAGTTTTGGGATGTTATTATATGACAAAAATTGTTGATGGAACGCTTGGAGAAGGAAAAATGTTTAGTTCGTCTGATGAAGCGATAGTTTCTTACGAACTTGGAATTATTGGACTGAAAGCAAAGATAAAATTAAAAAACGATTTCTGGAAATCTGATTATGGCAAAAGCAAAAACAATTCCGATTCAAAAGAAGCGTTTATAGAAACTTCCGTTGGAAGAATAATCTTTAACCAATTGTTGCCGAAAGAGTTGATGTTTGTTAATGAGGTTATGGACTCTTCGGCCTTAAAATTGCTAATAGCAAATTGTTTGGAAAGACTTGGAGAAAAAGAAACGGTTTCCCTAATTGATAAAATAAAAGAGACTGGGTTTACTTATGCTACTGAATCAGGATTAAGCTGGGGAATGGATGATATAAAAATACCTGAATTGAAAAAGGAGCTTTTTGCAGAAGCTGACAAGCGCATTGATGAAATCAGAGATCAATATGAAGAGGGCTTATTGACTAATAATGAAAGAAGAACGAAATCAATTGAGATTTGGACTGAGGTTAAAAATAAAATATCTCAGGAAATCCCGTCTACAATTGGAGAAGAAAGTCCAGTTGCGTATATGATTAATTCGGGCGCAAGAAGCAACTGGGCGGTAATTACCCAGATGGGCGGGATGAAAGGAATGGTGGTGAACCCATCAGGTGAAACAATTGAATTGCCGATTAGAAGCAGTTTTAAGGAAGGGTTTAATGTTCTGGAATATTTTATTTCTACGCATGGTACCAGAAAAGGAATGGCGGATACTGCCCTCAGAACATCAACTGCCGGTTATTTAACGAGAAAATTAGTTGATGTTTCTCAGGATGTTATTATTCACGAAAAAGATTGCCGTGATAAAGAAGGAACCGAATTTGTCGCCGACGAGCATTTAGATATCGGACGAACATTGGCAATGAGAATAGTTGGAAGAACGGCCTTGAATGATATTAAAAATCCAAAAACCGGAAAAATTATTGTGGCAGCTGGCGAACAAATCAAAAAAGAAGAAGCTCAGAAAATTGAAGAGTCTGGACTTGAAAAAATTTCCTTAAGAAGCGTTGTAAGCTGTAAAGCGAAAAGAGGAGTTTGCCAGCAATGTTATGGCTACGATCTTGGAAAAAATAAATTAGTGGAAATTGGACAGGCGGTTGGAATAGTTACCGCGCAAGCAATCGGCGAACCAGGAACTCAGCTGACAATGAGGACATTTCATAAAGGCGGCGTGGCGGGAAAAGATATTACGCAAGGGCTGCCAAGAGTTGAAGAAATTTTTGAAGCAAGAGTTCCAAAAGGAAAGGCGATTATTTCCGAAGTGGACGGACGAGTTGAGGATATTGAAAAGAAAGACGATACTAAAATAATTAGAATTAAATTCAAGCCAAAAGCGGAGGAAGTTTTATCAAAAGAAAAAGCTGATGATATTAAAAGTTATGAAGTTGACAATGATACCGCGATTTTTGTTAAGAAGGGAGATTTAATTATAGCTGGACAGCAATTGGTTGAAGGACATGTTGATATTCACGAACTTTTCAACCTAAAAGGAATAGATGAAATTAAAAGATATATTATAAAAGAAGTTCAACAAGTCTATACTTCTCAAGGAGAAGGAATTGACGATAAACATATTGAGATCATAATAAAACAAATGCTTTCCAGAGTTAAGGTTAAAGATCCAGGCGATACGCGCTTATTGATAGGAGACATAGTTGAAAAAGCCCAACTGACTGAAGCTAATAAAGAAATTGCTGAAGAGAATAAGAAAAATAAAAATATCACAGACAAGATTAAAAAACCTGCTGTTGTTGAACAATTACTCCTCGGAATTACAAAAGTATCCCTCACTACTGAAAGTTTTCTGTCTGCTGCTTCTTTCCAGGAAACTGCCCGTGTTTTGATAAATGCTTCCACGACTGGAAAAGAAGACAAGCTCCGCGGTCTGAAAGAAAATGTTATCATCGGACGATTAATTCCATCTGGGACTGGATATTTTAGAAATATAGAAGCGAGGAAGAAATAGGGGAAAGTTGATTGTTTTCAAAAGCCGCACTTTCGGAGCGCGGCTTTTTTGTGTAAGGATTGGTTTTAGTTTTTTTAAATGTTGATTTTTTAGGTGGAGAGTGATAGCAATAATATTAAAGAATCTTATCTTGATGCCTACATTGACAGTTACCCAAAAACAAGGTATTCTGAAAGAAAGTTAAACGAAATATTAAAAGATATAAAATGAAAAATAATAAAAAATTAGATTTGAATAGTTTTTCTAAATTACCAATTAAGGAACAACAAGATATATTAAGTGGAATTGCCGCTAAGGCAAACAAGGATCAGCGGGATTTGGTAAAGAGGTATGACAAGAAATTCGGCAAAGTAAAAATGGCTAAATATGGTTAATTCTTAACCTTGTTGTTTATTTTGATGTGATGTTGTAGAAAGTATATACTTCTGATATAATGAAATTATGAAGTTTCCCAGAACAAAAAAGCTTCTATTCGCGAATAATAAAGGCGGGGTTGGCAAAACAACCCTGGCTTTTAATTGCGCTATGAAGTTTGCTAAACAAGGATATAAAACAGTGCTTGTTGATCTTGATCCGCAGTGCAATTTGTCTCGGTTGGCGCTTGGCGAGGAGCAATATGCCAATACGCTGTTTTCGACAACATATGAAGATATATTTGATGTGCTTAAGGGCGTTGTTGAAGGCGGGGCTGATGTTGATTTTTCGGTGCCGTTCATTCCAGTTTCTGGAAGTGATTCAAAATTATTTCTTATGAAAGGAAGTGTTAATCTTTCACTTTATGAAAATATACTCGTATCCGCTTATGGAGCGGCCGCTTCAGGACAGAGACTTGGGTATTTCCAAACGAGCGCGATTGATCGCTTTTTGCGAGAAAAAGGATTGGAAGAAGAAGTGGATATTTTTGTCATTGACACATCGCCAAGCCTTTCGCTTCTTAATCAAATTATTTTTCTTGGCTCAGATTACTTTGTCGTTCCGATGATGCCAGATGCGTTCAGCGTGCAAGGAATAGAAAACCTCGGCACTATATTTGAAAAATGGAAACAAAATTGGAAGGTTACCGGCAAGGCTCTTTCTGGAGACATGGAAAGCAAATTTGTTTTATCGGGAGATGGTTTATTTATCGGTTATATTGTCAATTCGTACAATGTATACGGCAAACAGCCAATTAAAGACCATCGTCATTGGATAGATGAAATTCCGCAAAAAGTGAAAAAATTTCTTTCTGAAAAGCATGGCAGGAACGGTTTAGTGGAAAAAAGTTGGAAAAAGCCAATCTCAATAATTCAATACTACGGCAGAATTCCGGCAAAGTGTCAGGAACTCGGCGTGGCCATTTTCAATCTTGATCCGTCTTTGATAGATGAAATTCACCAAGGAACCAAAGAAAATATAGAAAAGTCAAAAGAAGAATTCAAGTCACTCTCAGAAAAGATTCTAAAAACGCTTTCGGAATATTGATTTCGTTTTTGCTTTGACTTTTTATTTGATATGATATTATGCTGATAGAAAATGAATAACAATTTAGTAACCTAACCTTCGGGCTTTTTGTTTGGAGCATGGTTTAAATCTATTCGCACAAAAGCGGTCTTCTGATCGGTACTGTGCGAATAGTCTTTGCCTGAAAGGGCATTGGGTGATCCGAAAGGGTCGCCGCCGACGGGAGACCTTTTTTGTAAAAGTTTTAATGTTACGGAATTCAGTAACATTAAAAATGAGGAAAAATTAATTTGGGAATTTAAGAAAATAAAATTATGACAATTAACAAGAAAATGGTAGTTATGGGGACAAAAGTTTCAGTTATTACAAAAAGGAATCAAAATTATATATCTCTTACTGATATGTTAGAGGCGAAAGATGGCGATTTCTTTATTTCTGATTGGCTAAGAAACAGAAATACGGTTGAATTCTTGGGAATATGGGAAAGTATAAACAACCCTGATTTTAATTATGGCGAATTTGCCACAATTAAAAATCAAGTTGGACTAAATAGTTATAAAATCAGCGTTAAAGAATGGGTTAAAAAAACCAATGCCATAGGCATTAAAGCTACTGCCGGCAGATATGGAGGCACCTACGCTCATAAAGATATTGCTTTTGAATTTGGAATGTGGATCAGTCCTCAATTCAAGCTGTATCTAATAAAAGAATTCCAGAGGTTAAAAATTGAAGAAAACGAAAGATTAGCGCTTGGCTGGGATACCAAAAGAATGTTAACCAAAATAAATTATCGGATTCATACCGATGCTATCAAAAAACATATTATTCCTATTCAAATATCTAAAACACAAGCCAATATGATTTACGCGAACGAGGCTGATGTGTTGAATATGGCGTTGTTTGGGATGACGGCAAAAGAATGGCGCGACAAAAATTCAAAGCTGGAAGGGAATATTCGCGATTATTCTGATGTCACGCAGCTTGTTTGTTTGGCAAACTTGGAATCGCTTAACGCGGAATTTATTCGGCAGGGGCTTCCTCAAAATAAACGGCTTTTCAAGCTTAATGAGATTGCCATTATTCAAATGCGTTCGCTTGTTGGTAATAATTCTATTAAGAAATTGAAATAAAAAAAGGGTGTTGGGTGATCCGAAAGGGTCGCCGCCGACGGGAGACCTTTTTTGTAAAAGTTTTGTTTATTATTAAGATTAAAAATATGAAGATGAAAAAATTATTAAGTGTTGTAATTCTACTTTCTTTGGTTGTAAATTTTACTTCCATAATACCAAATATAAACGCAATGTCTATTCCCGAAGGCGCAATAATTAAAACTGAACATAATCCCGATGTGTATATTGTGAAATACAAAAATGGAAAACAGTTTAAAAGATTAGTTTTGAATCCCCAAGTTTTTGAAAGTTATGGTCATTTGAGATGGGAAGATATTTTAACGGTTAGTCAAAGTGAAATGGATTCTTTTATTGTTTCTGATTTGGTTCGTGTTGACGGACAAACTGATATTTATCAGCTCGTTCCTAATGGTGATGTTGGAACTAAGGTTTTATTAGAATCAACTGTTGGTTATGATTTAGATTTGGTTTATACGATTAATGAAGTGGATTTTGGAAATTATGTAATTTGTTCTTATGATTTTTATAATTGTTCTGATTTCGGAAATCAAGCGGATGCTCAAAGAATTTTTGATGTCTGCGGTGGAATTAATAATGATATTCATAAACTTGATGGCAATAATAACAGTATTTCTTGTGAGTCGTCATCGTGGTAAGGTAATATTAAATTAATTTTTAACATAAACATATGAGTGAAGCACAACAAAGTAAAAAAATTTCTGTTGGTTTAGTGTTGGGTTGGATATTCGGAATTCTTTTTGCGTTAACTGGGATTAGTTCTATTTTTTCTGAGCCAGTATCAGGAATTGTAATGTTGATAATGGCGGCTGTCCTTCTTCCACCTATCAATAAGATAGTTGATAAAAAATGGAAATTTCATCTTTCTGGTGGAATTAAAATAGCTCTCATTGTTATCGGCATTATTATTTTTAGTTCAACAGTAGATACTTCAAATACCACAGATCAAAAAGATAATCAATCACAGGTACAACAAAAACAACAGCAAGCTATTTTAGAAACCAAACAACCAAAAGATGAATCAAAATTAACAGAAGAAGAACATCTTAAATCTGCAAACAATGAACATGTTAATGAAACAGAATCAGAACCACAAAAATCGCCAACCGAAACAAAACCTAATTCAGAAACTGGTGCAGATACAATCATAGAAAATCATTGTCAATCAGAATGGCCAAACGATGCCAAAATGAAAGCATATTGCAAAGAACAACAATATAATGGATTGACTACCTTAAATCTTAACAAGCCGTCTGATGTAACTGAAAGTCAATTTTCAACAATTAGGAATCATTGTAAAAACGAATGGCCTACCGATTTCAAAATGAGAGCTTATTGCGAAGGTCAACAATATGATGGAGTCCGTACTTTAAATAATGGTAAGTCAGCAGATATCGGCGATACTGAATTTAGCATCATTCGGTCAAAGTGCGAAAATGAATGGTCAACAGATTTCAAAATGTGCGCTTATTGCGAGGGTCAACAATATGATGCTGTTAGAACATTAAATCAAGGTAAGCCAGCTAATGTTTCCGAATCAGTTTTTGAATCTGCGAGGTCGTCTTGTGCTAATGAGTGGCCGACCGATTACAAGATGAGAGTGTATTGCGAAAATCAAAAGTATTAAATAAAAGTATCCTTTGCGGGAACTATCTTTGCAATCAATTTCTCTGATGTTGGTTTAGGTCTCCTGACCTGAACCTGATATTTCTTAAAGCATAGAAGATTCGTTGGCTCCAGTCTCCTGACTGGAGCCTTTTGTCAAACTTCACCAAACAATCCTATTAACTATAATCTTTACTCTACGCAGGCATAGTTGCGATTTATGTTTGAACAAGGGGCTCCATTCGGGAGAATGGAGCCAACGTTGAGGGCTCCAGTCAGGAGACTGGAGCCAACGAGCGGATTAATGAATATTATTTACTTGGGAAACATTAGAAACTGTTTACAAAACAGTTCCCGCAAAAGAATACAAAAAACACCCCAAGAAGCCAAGGTGTTTTTTTGTGATTTTTATCCAAGTCTTATTTTCTTATTTCAAATTGACAAACATCACTTATTGTTACATCTTTCAAAAAACCATCGCAAAATTTTTCCGCTTCTTGGTACGAAAAGAGAGTCGGCTGGTAATTTATAATTTCGTATGGAAATAAATAAAACTTATTTGTATTATCGTTCAGAATAATTCCAACTCCAAATCCCTCGTTTGTTTCTTTTGGAATTTGGTCAAAAACAAAATTACCCAGTGAATAAAAAATAGCCTTGTTTTTATATACTTCCATCGGTTGAATGATATGCGGATGATGTCCGATGATCACATCGGCTCCGCTATCTATGAGCTTATGGGCTATTTCTGTTTGTCTTTTCGACGGCAATTTATTATATTCATACCCCCAGTGGATATTTACTATAATGTAATCATTTTCTTTCTTTAAATCCTCTACTAAATTATAAAAATCATTTATAATTATTGTTCTAAAAGTATCGTCAATTCCAACAAAAGCGATTTCCCCTCCGCCTGTTTCTTTGATAATATAGCTGTCGCTTAGCTTATTTCCGCCAAAATAACTTATGTCAAAATAATCCAAACTTTCTTTAGTGTCGCTCATTCCCTTTTCTCCACAGTCAAAGGAATGGTTGTTTGCTAAATTCGCAATATTGATCTTATTTTCAAAAAGCAGCTTTGCCGTTTTAGGCAAAAATCTAAAACTATACGCCTTCTTTTGACATTGAGTATTTTCTGTTATCGGACCTTCCAAGTTCATCGAAATAAAATCTACGCCCTTTAAAAAATTCCCTTCCGCGCCTCTTATCTTTTCAAACGGATCTCCTCCGTTTTTTATTATTTTTCTTTCTACTTCCCTGCCAAGCATCGTGTCCCCAAAATTTAAGAGGGATATTTTTGTTTCTCTTTTATATTCTCCCTCTGTAAAATAAGAAAAAAGATAACTGGTAACATCTTCCGAATCAAGATTATTAGAAAAAACTGCGGAGTTGATATTTTCATAAATCATTTTTTGGCTTCCCTTTTTTTCTAAATATTTTAGGAGCGTGTAAATTGACGGCGGACTGTCTATTTCTAAATTATAGATTCTTTCATAATCAAAATTTTCTATAACCGAGACACTCGCTTCGTCGTGGAACTGCGCGGCTATTCTGTTGAGGTGGTGCGAAAAATCCACACTGGCCAAAACAACGCTATTTTCTCCCAAGATATCAGTTAATTTTTTTGCCAATAATTCCGCTTCCAGAGGAGAGACATTTTTCTTTAAAATGATGGGCGCGATTTTACTGTCAGGAAAAAAGTATTTTATAAATCCAACTAAAGAAGATATGGAATGTTCTTTTTCAAACGGAAATTCTTCGTTTTCAATAAATTTTTCCTTAAGCAATTCTTCAATAATTTTTTCATC
>JAGLIN010000111.1 GCA_023142975.1 Candidatus Parcubacteria bacterium | reverse complement strand
TTCAAACGAAGAGAATAAAAAAAGACCCTCTGAATATGAAAAAAGGAGGACGAATTACGATCAGCAATGACCAGCTTGAATTTCATCCAAATTCTCACGAAGCGAAAATAATTCCGGAATTTAATAAAAGGATGAAAGAATTAAAGTTATTTGAATTCGGAGAGCAGAAAGATTCAGGGTTGACATAGTTTTTAAATGTGGTAAAATGTAAACATAAACTGATAGCCAGTTACATTACGGGCTAAAACCAGATGTCAACAGAAAGAGTTCTTGTAAAAGAGCTTTTTTTGTTGTAGAATAAATCTGTGGATCTGGGCCCGTGGTGTAACGAGTTAACATATCAGTTTTGACATCTGGTGAAGCGGGTGCAAGTCCCGCCGGGTCCACATCAGAGAATCTTATTCTTTTTTTAAGGATAGGATTTTTGTTTTTTAGAATTAGTCTTTTTAGAATTAGTCTTGACATAATTTACAAATCAAATATAATACTATTAGCACTCAAGAATGCAGAGTGCTAATTTAAAAAATTAATCATAAAGAAAGGAAAATTCTTATGAAGCTAAACCCACTCGGAAACAGAGTTATTTTGGAAGCTGTTTCCACGGAAGAAAAAACAAAAAGCGGAATTATTATTCCGGACACAGTCGATAAAGAAAAACCGGAACAGGGGAAAGTTCTTGCAGTCGGTCCAGGAAAAGTTTTAGAAAGCGGACAGAGAAATCAAATGGATATTAAGGAAGGCGACACCGTTTTGTTCTCAAAGTATAGTCCAACGGAAATTAAGATAGAAGGGAAAGATTATTTGGTTGTGTCGGATGAGGATATACTGGCTGTGATTGGATAATAAAGCTAAAAAGAAACAAGTAGATCGTAATGAAGACGAAGAGGATAAAGGTATGAATGAAGCAAGATAAATAATAAATATAGAACCTCCTCATTTTTTGTCATCTCGAAATGAGCGAAGCGATTGAGAGATCTAAAAATTATCTTAATATAAACATTATTTCTGTATAGTATAATTCTTAGATTTCTCGCCTTAAAGGGCTCGAAATGACAAAAACGAGGAAATTCTAAATTAATAAATTAAAACCAAACATTATGGCAAAAGATATTAAGTATGACGAGGAGGCGCGTCAGGCGGTTAAAGTTGGCATAGACAAGGTTGCTGATGCCGTGAAAATCACAATAGGTCCGAAGGGGCGAAACGCAATTTTAGACAAAGGATATGGCGCTCCGACTATTACAAATGACGGGGTTACTATCGCGAAAGAAATTGAATTAGAAAATAAGTTTGAAAACATCGGCGCGGAACTTATTAAGGAAGTGGCTTCAAAAACAAATGATGTTGCTGGAGACGGAACGACAACTTCAACGGTTTTAACTCAGGCGATTATCAGAGAGGGTTTGAAATATGTCGCGATGGGTGTTAATCCTGTCGGAATAAGGCATGGGATTGAAACGGCTGGGAAGGAAATTGTTAAAGAATTAAAAGCGAACGCGAAGAAAATTGAGAGCAAAGAAGAAATCGCGCAGGTAGCGAGAATTTCCGCGGAAGATCCTGAGGTTGGAAATGTAATTGCGGAAGTGATGGAAAAAGTCGGCAAAGACGGAGTAATAACCGTAGAAGAATCACAAACATTTGGGTTGAGTAGCGATGTAGTAGAAGGAATGCAATTTGACAAAGGATATATTTCTCCGTATATGATTACGGATACCGAGAAAATGAAAGCGGAATTTGAAGATCCGTATATTTTGATAACGGATAAGAAAATTTCTTCATTAAATGAAATCCTTCCCGTTTTAGAAAAGATAACGCAAACAGGAAAGAAAGATATTGTAATTATCGCCGAAGAAGTTGAAGGCGAAGCGTTGGCGACCTTAGTAATTAATAAACTTCGTGGAACATTTAATGCTTTAGCGATAAAAGCCCCTGGTTTCGGAGACAGAAGAAAAGAAATGCTTGATGATATTGCGTCCGTAACTGGCGGAAAGGTTATCACGGAAGACTTGGGAATTAAATTAGAAAACGCCACTGTTGATATGTTAGGAAGCGCCAGAAAAATTATTGCCACCAAAGATAATACGACAATTGTTGATGGCAAGGGTGATAAGCAGGATATAGAAAAAAGGATTTCCCAGATTAGAAAAGAAATTGAAGCGAGCGATTCTGATTTTGACAAAGAAAAATCACAGGAAAGATTGGCGAAACTTTCTGGCGGAGTAGCCGTTTTGAAGGTAGGCGCGGCGACAGAATCAGAACTTACTTATAAAAAGCATAAAGTTGAAGATGCTCTTGCCGCGACCAAAGCCGCAGTAGAAGAAGGAATTGTCGCCGGAGGCGGAACTGCTTTAGTGAAAGCGGGCGTTGTGGTAAAAAATAAAGACATAAAAACCCCGAGCCAAGATATGGCTGATGAGTTTGACGCTGGATTTAA
>JAGLIN010000110.1 GCA_023142975.1 Candidatus Parcubacteria bacterium | reverse complement strand
TTTTGTTTGGGTTAAATATAAAAAAGAAAATCCAAATCAATATCTGTTAATATAGAAAGGTAAAAAACAATGAGCGAAGAAAAAAAGGACGAAATTAGCATGATGGAGATGCTAAAAGCGGGAGTTCATTTTGGGCATAAGAAAGCGAAAAAACACCCCAAAATGGAGCAATATATTTATACCGTAAGAAATGGAATAAATATTATAGATTTAGGCGCGACTAAATTAAAATTAAACGAGGCGCTTAAATATGTAAAAGAAATTTCGTCAGACGGAGGAACAATTCTTTTTGTCGGAACAAAGAAACAGTCCAAGAAAATTACAGAAGAAGCGGCGACAAAATGTGAGATGCCGTATGTTACTGAGAGGTGGCTTGGCGGCACATTTACTAATTTTGATAAAATTGTTGCTAGCGTAAATAGGTTAGAAGGAATGGTGCAACAAAAAGAAAATGGAGAGTTAGAGAAAAAATATAATAAAAAAGAGAGATTAGAAATTGATAGGGAAATAAAAAGATTGGAAAGAAAATTTGGCGGTATTAGAAAAATGAAAAAATTGCCTGAAGCGGTTTTTGTGGCTGATGTGAAAGAAGATAAAACCGCGGTTCTTGAGTCTGCAGCCAAAAAAATTCCAATAATTGCTCTTGTTGACACAAATGCTGACCCAACTATAATTGATTATCCAATCCCTTCCAATGATGACGCGGTTGGAGCAATAAAATTGATTACGGATGCGGTGGTGGAGGCGATTGTTGAAAATAAAAAGTAAAAAATTGTTGCAGAATCGTTCTAATTTGTTTATATGAAAATGTTTTTAAAAAAACAAGTTATACTCATTGCGGTTTTGATAATCTCTTTTTCTTTAATATTTACTTTTAGCTATTTATTTTCAACAGAAACTTTATTTAAGAATAATATTATTAATCCCATTCCTCAATCAATTACTGACATTAAATATCATAAGAATAAATCTGCTATGCATGGAGCGATGATTTTTTCTTTTTCAGCAAATAGTAACGATACGGAAGAAATAATAGAAATAAATAGTTTGTCAGAGTATGATAAAATGCCAGATATAATTAGTTATCTGATAGATGATAGATTCAATAATATAGAGTGGTGGAAATCTTTGGCTGAATTAGAAAAAATGAAAATCTATGGTAAGCTGATAGAAAATGAATATAATTGGAATGCACTGTTTGTTTTTACTGATAATACAAATACAAAATACATAATAAAATGTAATTAATTCAGCATATTTTATTATGCAAAATTTCGTGAGGTTAAAACCTCACGGACCCTCGGCTAAAGCCGGGTAGAAAACATTAACATCTTAAAATAAAATTATGATTTCAGCCCAAGAGGTAAAAAAATTAAGAGACCGCACTGGCGCAGGTATGGCTGAGTGTAAAAAGTCCTTAGAGGAAAGTGCCGGTGACATGGATAAAGCGATAAAAATATTGCAAAAAAGCGGATCAAAAATAGCTGATAAAAAATGCAATAGAGATATGGCTGAAGGATATATTGGATCTTATATTCATAGCAATGGCAAGGTCGGCGTTTTAATTGAAGTTGTTTGTGAAACTGATTTTGTCGCCAGAAACGAGGAGTTTAAAAAATTAACTCATGATTTGGCAATGCATATTGCCGCGCTTAATCCGGAGTATGTCAATTGCGATGAAATAGATTCTGAAATAATAAAAAGCAAAAAAGAAGAACTTTCAGAAGAAGTAAAAAAGGAAAATAAACCTCCTGAAATATTAGAAAAAATAGTTGAAGGGAAAGTAAAAAAATACTTTGATGAAATTTGTTTGATGTCTCAATCTTTTGTGAAAAATCCTGAAATGATTATTGAAGAATTAGTGACTGAAAAAATTGCGAAATTGGGAGAGAATATAAAAGTAAAAAGGTTTATCAGGTTTGAAATATAAGTATGGTTTTGTAGCAAGAGCTTTATTCAATTATCGGGCTGAAGTCCTTGTTGCAAAATTGGGAGAACTAATTTAAAACTACATGATTGTAAATTTAAAAATATTTCCGTGGAATGGATCTGTGATGTATGATTCTGGAAACTGGAATTTGGAAGTGGGTGATATGGTTATTGTTAATGTTGACTCTGGAACTGAAATTGCTACGGTTGAAGAAATTAATATAGAAACAGAGACAAAAAAAGATATACTTAAAATTATAAGAAAAGCGACCTCGGTTGATATAGGAGCAGCTGAAAAGAATAATCAGAAATGTGTGGAGATAATAAAAACATGCCGCAATTTAGTCAAAGAAAATAAATTGCCGATGAAAATAGTCGATGTTCATTTAAGTTTTGATGGCGGGAAAATAATCTTTTCGTTTATTGCTGAGAGTAGAATTGATTTTAGGGCGTTGGTAAAAAGCCTTTCAAGAAATTTTCAGAGATCAGTAAGATTGCATCAAATCGGTTCGAGAGATGAAGCAAAAGGAAAGGGCGGGTTTGGAGTTTGCGGTTGCCAATTATGTTGCGTGAAATTTTTGAAAGATTTGCCAAGCGTTACCACCGAAGATGCCAGAGTTCAGCAAATGGGACATCGTGGAAGCGAAAGAATTTCTGGTTTGTGCGGAAGATTGAAATGCTGTTTAGGATTTGAATCAGAACAATACAGAGAACTTTTAAAAAATATGCCAAATGTTGGAAAAGCTGTTAAAGTTGACGGTAAAAAATGCGCAGTTACGGAAATAGACACATTGTCCCAAAAAGTCACTGTTAAATTTGAAGATGGAAATAGAAAGAAGATATCTATTGAAGACTTGAAATAAAGTTTGATAAGTAATGCTAAATGAACTAAACTTATGCTATTCTGGATTTTGAGGTTGAACTTTGGATACCCGAAGTTCAACCTCAAAATCCGGCACATATTAAATTCATTTGGTATAGTAATTTATAATAATAAAACAAAAATATGGAATTTGACATAGTTCCGCAGGCTGTAATAGTTTTTTCAATGGGAATTATAATTCTTATTCTGGGGAAAAATATATCAAAAGTAAAAGAAACTCCAGATGACTTCTTATTTGAAAATAGAGATGAGAAAAAAGAAAAGGAAAAATTTTCATATCTCTATAAAAGATTAATGAGAAGGGTTAATAAAGAAAAATATCAAGAAAAAGTTGGCTTGTTCTGGGTTTGGTTTGAAAAGGTTTTGCGCAAGTTAAGAATTAATTTTTTAAGATTGGACAATAAAATCGTTTCTACCTTAGATAAAGTTAAGGAAAAAAATGTGGAGAATGAAATTGAAACTGAAAATAAAGATCAACCGCGGGAATTTGATGAGTTGAAGAATTATAATGATGTAAATAATATAAAGGCAAAAGACGAAAATATGTATGCGGATGATAAAAATGATAGTGATAATTCTGATTCAAAAACAGAAGAAGACATTTCGACTGTTCCTAATATTGCTAACGAAGAAAAGGGTGAAAAAGAAGGCGATAAAAATGAGATTGAAGCAGACGAATTAGGTATAGAAAATAAAAATAAAAAGGGGAAAGAAAAAGAATATATTGATCTCATTCTGAAAAATCCAGTTGACATTAAGTCTTATTGGAAATTGGGAATAGTTTATTCTAGAAGAAAAAATTATAAAGATGCTATTTCTTGTTTTCGTCAGATTACAAAAATAGATCCGAGCTATACAAAGGCGAAGAAAAAGATTACTGATTTAATGGGAAGGATGAAGAGAAAATAATAAAATTGCTAAATTGTTCTATTGCTAAACTGTTATGTATGGCATAACAGTTTGATAGTGGAAGTTTATGGATATTGTTTGTTATAAATTATGAGTTATGGGTTAAATATGCCGACTTAGCTCAGTGGTAGAGCAGCTGTTTTGTAAACAGCAGGTCGTCAGTTCGAATCTGACAGTCGGCTCAGAAATCATTTTAAAACACCTCTCGCCGTTGTAGCTCAGCTGGTAGAGCAATTCCATGGTAAGGAATAGGTCTGCGGTTCGAGTCCGCACAACGGCTCAACGGAAAAGAATACTGCAATTGATTTTGTGGTGTTTTTTTAATTCGACTTCTTTATCTGATATGATATTATGCTGGTAGGAATTGAATAATAATTTAGTAACCTAACCTTCGGGCTTTTTGTTTGGAGTATGGTTTAAATCTATTCGCACAAAAGCGGTCTTCTGATCGGTACTGTGCGAATAGTCTTTGCCTGAAAGGGCATTGGGTGATCTGAAAGGGTCGCCGCCGACGGGAGACCTTTTTTGTGAGATTTTATTTATTATTAAGATTAAAAATATGAAGACGAAAAAATTATTAAGTGTTGTGTTTTTACTTTCGCTGGTTGTAAGTTTTACTTCTGTAACGCCAAATATAAACGCAACGCAAATCCCAGAAGGAGCAATAATAAAAACTGAACATAATCCAGATGTGTATATTGTGAAATACAAAAACGGAAAGCAATTTAAAAGATTGGTTTTAAATCCGCAAGTTTTTGAAAGTTATGGTCATTTAAAATGGGAAGATATTCAAATAGTTGATCGAGGTGCAGTAGATTTATTTATTACTTCTGATTTAGTTCGTGTGGATGGACAAACTGACATTTATCAGCTGGAGCCTAATGGTGATATTGGAAACAAATATTTACTAGAGTCAACTATTGGTTATGATTTGGATTCGGCTTATGTGATTAATGCAGTAGATTTTGGGAATTATGAGTTAATATCAACTCAAAATTTAAGTAGCACGCTTACAATGACCGAGATTAGCGATATATCAAAAACGATAGTGTATGTTGAATGTTATTTTGAAAATGATAAAATTCAATCTGGTTCAGGTGTATTATCTGAATTTGAAAATCCTCCTGGCAATATAAACTATTTAGTAAAAACTAATGCACATGTAATCTTTGATGTTATACCAGATTCGAAAAATCCACCGAAAGTTAATTGTACCGTATCATTGCCACATATTGAAGCATCAGAAAAAATAGGGTTTGAATCTATTTATTCTACTAGCTTAGGATGGTTTGGATATGAGCCAGAAAGACATATTGATAAAGCTTGGTTATATTTGGAAAATGCTTTATATGGCAATTCTGATTTAAATAAAAGAGTTCAAGATAAAATTACACGATCATGTTTCTATAAAAAAACGGGAATGGAAATTTATGTTTTTGGTTATCCTGGATATGCTATATCTAATAATATTCCGCGATTAATATCAACTAGAGGTGTTATAAGTGGTAATACTGGTAGAGGATATGATGATTCTGGTCGTGAAATTTTAGAAAGTTATTTTACCACAGCTCAAATAGATAGTGGAAATTCTGGTGGACTTGCAATCACTAAATTAACAGAAGCTCAAACAGGTGCTTATGGCACTCTCAAGAAAGGCGACATTTGTATAATTGGTGTTCCAACATGGACCAGTGTGGGTGAGTATGTAAATGTGGGCTTAATCCAAAATGAATAAATTAAACAATTAACAACTCTTTTGAGGAAGCTTAACTATAAATACAATTATGACAAAAGAAAGAATTAGACCAATCTATTCGGAACTGCAAGGATATTTATCACAAGCTCCAGAACTGGAAGAAGTGTATGTTTATGATTTATCGTTGCGAGGTCAATATAATGAAACCATTAACGAACTGAACGAAATTTCTGGTAAAGACTATAATCGTTTTCAAATTAAAGAAGAGGATATAGTAAGAAGCAGTGGAGACATAAGAGTTTTAACTTATAGAAATAAATTAGGCGGTTTAATCGCTAAATTATATGGCGAGTATTTTTTTGATGAGATAGCTCCATTTAGTAGTATGCCTGGTACCGTTATTAATCAAACACAACAGCAAAGCCAATCATTTCAAGTACAAATGTTGCTTGAAATACAAAGTAAAATAGATGAGAAAATTTCTGAATTTGAAGAAGGCACTAAAGAAAAAAGCTTTTTGGATAAAATCAAGGATTCATTATCTCCAATTAAAAATACGACAGAATTACTTGCTTTGATTTTAAAGACAGGAAAAGATTTTGGTTTAACGGTTGAACAAATTTTAAATGTATTGAAATAGATTGTCGTAGTAAGAACTCTGTGCTGGAACTGATTTACAATCAGTTTCTGATGTTTCCCAAGCAAACAAAAATTATTAAAAAACATAAAGCGATAAAATAAAGCTGTTGAGATTTCAAAACAAAAGGAACTATTTACAAAATAGTTCCCGCAACAGAGGATTATAAAAAATATGGTAAATAAAAAATCAAATCCTAAAGAAAAAAAATCAAATCTTCCAAAAGTTAATTGGCAATTTGTTGCAGAAAGTTATCTCGCGTTGGCTTATTCTGGAATTGAAAAATTAAAAAAATATATTCACTTAACAGAATTAGAAAAAGAAGAATGGAATAAAAAAGAAAGTGGTTGGCATCGGGCATACGAAGCACAACTTTTACTTATTCCTATTGTGTGGAATATAAAACATGCATTAGAACTTACGCTAAAAGCACACCATGTAAATTTTCAAGGAATGTATTTAGAAATACACGATTTAAACGATCTTAAAGAGGAGTTGGTAAATATTTTTAAAATAGGCAAAAACAACCAAGATAAAAAATTTGATGAGTTCGTTAAACTAGTTGATAAATATTACAAAATGAAAATGTTTGACTGTGAATTATTAAGTGTATCTGATTTTACTAATGACTTTTTGAGGTATCCAGAAGGAAGTAAAACAGCAGTACAATTAAATCTTTATGCATTTGGAAAAATAACAGAGAAAGAAATTAATCAATTAATTAAAGATATAAAGTTGATTGATTTGCGTCTTGCGATACCTGCCGACTTCCAATCTTTAGAAAATGCTGGCTTAAGTCAGTTTGCAAATCCATATAATAAGATTTAACCAATAATCAAAATCTCATGCCAAAACCAAAACCTCCAATCAACATCAAAGTCATCT
This sequence comes from Candidatus Parcubacteria bacterium, assembly GCA_023142975.1. Classification (GTDB taxonomy): domain Bacteria; phylum Patescibacteriota; class Minisyncoccia; order JAHIHE01; family JAGLIN01; genus JAGLIN01. The sequence goes on along the minus strand of JAGLIN010000110.1, from coordinate 9,322 downwards.
CAATCGGAAATCGGGGGTGTAATGTGTTGGAAAGATTAGATAAGCTAACGGAAAAAGGCGTGAAGTTAGGCGCTGTTTCTGTGGCGGGGAAAGTGTTTAATCGGTTGAGGATAGAAAATAAAATTGAACTTCCTTATAGTTTTGATATAGAACAAAATAGAAATATTGAGGAAATGGCAAACAGAGTTATTGATGAGAAACGAAAGGAAATCTTAAAATTAGCCAATGGAACTGATATTGTATTTTTGGTTGGCAATTTAGCCAATAAAGTATTCATCATTCAAACAAAAGAAATTGCGCGCTTGTTTAAAAAAGAGGGAGCGTTGGTATTTTTTGTCGGATCAACCGCCTTTCATTTTGAAGGCAAAGCAAAACAAAAAACAGTTAAGGAAATGAAAGACATCTTGAAAAAAGAAGTTGACGCTCTTTTGGTGATTGATAACGAAAAAGTCGCCAAACAAAAAATAAGCGCGATTGACGCTTTTACGCAAGTAGATAAAATTATTGCTGATGTTGTTGTCGCCATACTTGATATAATGACTAACTATGGCGTTATCAATATTATTTACGCTGGCAAAGATTTGCTAATGGATGAAGTAAAACAAGTTGGCGAAAAAATACATAAAAAATCAGGCGGACAAGGAAAAATTATTTTCGGAATAATAAGCGATGATAAACTGAAAGGGAAGTTGAAGATAGTTATGATTGGGAGTTAAGGCAATTTCCATGATAAATAAAACCTGCTGTATTTAGCAGGTTTTTAATTGATTTGCAAAATAAAATTGCGGGGTTTTGCGATGAGTTAGAGATTAATAAGCTGTTTTTAGGATATTATGAGATTAGAATAAAAAAAACTATATTATAATTTAACCTTGCAATTTATAATATAGTATACTATATTATAAATATGAAGGAATATAAAGCAGGAAAAAAGAATATTTTTGACAAAGACAAATCTCATCAATATGAGTATTTTTTGCCGTCTCTAATTAACAGAACTTTTGATATTGAAAATAAAAGGATTTTAACAACCTTAGAAGAAGCTGTAAGATTATTAGGCGAATTAAATGCCTATGGAAGTTTGATTCCTGATATTGATTTTTTTATACAAATGCATATTGTTTCAGAAGCCGTTAGCTCGTCAAAGATTGAAGGCACAAAAACCGGGATGGATGAAGCTCTTTTGTCGGCGGACGAAATTGATCCGGAAAAAAGAGATGATTGGCAAGAGGTAAACAATTACATTAGCGCGATGAACAAAGCGATTGCCAATCTGGGTCAATTACCTGTGTCCGTACGACTTGTTAAAGAAACGCATAGTATTTTACTTTCGGGAGTGCGAGGTGAACATAAAATGCCCGGGGAAATTAGGACAAGCCAAAATTGGATTGGCGGCGCTTCTGTTAATACCGCTCATTTTATTCCGCCGCACGAAAAACATTTACCAGAGTTGCTTTCTGATTGGGAGAAATTTTGGCATAATGAAAATATACATATTCCCATTTTAATAAAGCTGGCAATCGGACACTATCAGTTTGAAACAATCCATCCATTTTTGGATGGCAACGGCCGTATTGGCCGTCTGCTTATTTCTTTGCAGCTAATAGAAAGGGGATTTTTAAAGTATCCTGTTTTGTATATTTCAGATTTTTTTGAGACGCACAGGCAATCTTATTATGATGCCCTAAGTAAAGTGAGAACAGATGATGACTTGGAACAATGGGTCTTGTTTTTCTTAGAGGGCGTTATAGAAACAGCAAAAAAATCAAAACGGACTTTTGAAAATATTATCACGCTAAGAGAGTTTTTTGAAAACAAGATTTCTACATTGGGCAGAAAAACGCAGCGCGGGCGAAAGTTGTTGATGTATTTATTCTCTGATCCTGTGGTAAAAATTAAAGATGTTGAAAAATATTTGGAGGTAAACTATGCCACGGCTAACAGTATTGTAGAAGACTTTGTAAACCTCGGAATTTTGAAAGAAAAAACCGGTTTTTCAAGAAATCGTCTTTTTGGTATAGATGATTATATAAAATTATTTAGGAAATAATTATGCCAACAAAAACTAAAAAGGCAGAAATTTAAAAAATACCAAAAGTGCGATTTGTGGGGCTTTAACTTCAATTGATAATTTAATAAATTCAAAACAACAACAAATTGCTCAAGCAGAGGAATGGAAAAAGATTGATGCAGGGGTTGTTTGTATAAAAAATTAATTTTTAAAAAAAATATGGAAATAGAACAAATTACAAACGAGAACGTACTAGAAGCAGACATAAGAGAATTATCAATGAATTCAGATTTTGGAAAAATGGTTTTTGAAAATGCTAATAAAAAACTTACAAATGCTCAAAATTGGTTAAAAGAGGCTAATGACCTAGAGTATGATAAATTACTTGAAGTTGAAAATGATAAAAATCAAATTGTATCGCTTACCAATCAGCTTATAACTAATTTAGAATGGCTTAGAAGTTTTGACATAAGTGTTATTCCGAATGCTCAAGTTGAACACGATAATTTTGAAAGTAGGGTAGATGGTTATTACAACAATGTTTATCAAAAATTAGTAATGAAGTACCTGCCATTTTTAAGGGAAGAAAAACGCAGACAAAACCCAGACGAGAAAAAAATAGAGGATGAGGTTCGTAGAGTATCACAATTACGCAAAGGATTAGCAGAAGAATTAGAAAGTGTAAAATCAGATATTGAAAAAATAAGAACAACAGGCAAAGAACTTGGAACAGCCAAGGGAACCCGTGCTATAGTGGATACAGGACAACATTTTGATAAGGAAGTAGTTCGTTATCAAAATCTGGCAAAAATCTGGCTTACATTAGCTGTGATTGGTTACATTGTGATCGTCTGTATATTAGCCTTAGAAATTTTTCCACAGATAGAAGAATTAATTGATTTATTTAATAATCCAGAGGCTTCTTATATAAGCTCTATCTGGGTTATCGTTGTTTCTAAATTAGTTATTTTAGCTACTTTATGGTACGGCCTTTCTTTCATTATAAAAAACTATAATGTAAATTCTCATCTTGCTTCTATAAATAGGCATCGAGCAACAGTTGCAAAAACTTTAGAAGATTATATTTCAGTTGAACAACAGCAAGAAAATCCTAGGTTATCAGAAATGCTAAAAAGTGCTACTGAAGCAATGTTTAAAAATGCTCCTATAGGTTTTATTTCTAAAACAGAAAAAGAAACAGGAAATCCTGTCTTACAGATAATAAATGATGTTATGGGTGCTAGAGGTAAATAAAACTAAAGCAGGTATCAGAATAACAACTTGAAAAGAATCTGACTTTGACTAATCGTATGTATCTGAAAATATATGATAAAAGATCAAATAAAAAATGAAATTATAACTCATCAATCCAAACAACAACTTGAAAAATCATAATAAAAACGAACAAGCCTGTTCGTTTTTATTATGATAGTCGTTCTGAATTTTTCGCTGGTTGATTCTATGGGGTTGTTTCATTCCAACCGGGCCTATTTGTACCGATGGGAATATCTTCAGTATTTGTTGGAATGTGTTGCGATGCCCAGCAGGAATATCCAACAGGAAGAGTGTCATCAGTAACCTTTAAATCAACTGTAAAAAGGTTTATTTCGGAATAAGAATGAGTAACAACGCCTCCATCAATTAATGGATCGGAAATAAGATTTGGCGTCCCGTCGTCAAAATTCCATTCAAAAGAGGCTATGGAAGCGCCTCCGTATGCTATAGAAAGATTTAGTGGATCTAAAGGATCAAAAGTAATTTCTTGAAACTGAAGTATTGGAAGCGGGGGAGTATAAGAGAAATTAGCTGTTGGGTATCTATGTATTGGCGTGGGACCATCGGAAGGAAATGAATCAAAAGGGAACGAACTTAATTCCTGAACAAAGCCGCTGTCAGCGCCGTCACTGTCATAAACCCTGACTTGCCAATTGTAAGTAAATCCTCCATAGTCTATAAAACCAGGACAGAAGCTATCAATGCCACCAATGCCTGTGCTCATAATAAATTCATCAGTAGTTATTTGTTTTCCTGTTAAGCAAGGAAGGGCAGCATCACTTCTTGTTATTTCTACTTCGTATGCTGTTTGATCAATGCTATTCGCGTCATCTTCCGTATCAGAAAAAGTCCATGACAATGTAACTCCTCCTGGCAAATTGGAAACGCAGTAATCAATAAGCGCAGGGGAATTAGGAACTACGGTTGGGGCGTTGTTGGTGAGGTAGACTTTGTAAGGAATGACAGCGCCAGTATTAGTTGAATTAAAGCTAACCCAGCCTACAACAACATCTCCCCAAGCCCAACCTTCAAAATCGGAGTCATTTAAAGAAGTGGAATAATTACTGACAGCGCAACCTCCGTTATTTGCGCAGTTTAAAGAAATCCAGCCATCCCATCCTCCTCCATGGTTTAACGCTCTTGCCCAGCCGGAAAAAATACCTCCCGCTAAACTCGGCTGGCAAACGCCTGCGGGACATCCTGCAATATCTGCCGGCTCAAAACTTATCCAGCCGATATTATTGTTCCAGGCGTAGCCAGATAAATTATCTGCAACATCTAAATTGACGCCATAAGGAAAAACATCGCTATCATCATTCGGACAATCATTTAATCCGTCATCATTATATTTTCCATCGCCATCAATATCACAATTCAAATCATTAAAACTAATCCAGCCGATATTTTCGCTCCAGGCCCATCCGAGAACATTTTCGGTATCGGCAGCGTTTGCGTTATTGCAACAGAAAAGATTGAAATAGAAAACGAAAAGCGCCATTACAAATACAATATGCTTTATATTTTTTATTTGTCTGATTGCGGTGTTCATAGAATCAACTTTTCTTAAATTATAAAATGTCACAGATTAAATTTTAATAAATTGTAAACCATACGCCATTACCCAAAGTATCTTTTACACAAACTTCCACACTATCTTTCGTGCCAGGCACTCCCATAGCGCCTGCTCCCCGAGTGAACCAGAAGGTGCCCCTTGCGTCAACATCACATGCTGGTCTCGCGTCAGCGGTATTTAATTTCATTCCTCCATTCACTTCAAGTTTTTGAGTTGGACTATATGCCCCAATACCAACATTCTCATTAGGCAATATGATCATCGCTCTATTGCCATTAACAAAAAATTTTAATCTATTATCATGAGTCGCAATTCTAAAATCACTAGCATCGCGGGTAACATTAAATGAAATTCCTGCGCTTCCACCAATGCCAGTATGTTCCAACAATACTTCAGCAGCGCTTATACTATTGCCTGTAAGATACAATTGCTGTCCAGGAGAAGCTGCTCCAATTCCAACATTGCCGTTAGCAACAACTAATCCATCGACAGCTCCGCCAGTATTTAAAATGGCTCCGCCGACAGTTCTTAACGCGCCTCCGCCTCGCACTTCCAATTGAACAAAAGTAGCGTCTGGAATCTGAGTATTGCCAACATTTAATTTCCCCTCTTTATATTGACCATCCACGCTGACATTTATCGGTGCGGGAGTATTTCCAGCAGGGGGATTACTTCCTGGCTCATCCCAAGAAACAGCTACCGCAGCAAATAGCATCCCTGTAACAATTGCCGGCGCGGCATAATGAAGAAGTGTTTTTTTTGACATAGGTTTAAATTAAAATATTAAATATTATTTTGGCACCGTCAGACTTTTAATTACCTCTTCAGATAATGGTTCCACTTCAACATTTGGATCAACTGGCACAGTGAGTCTTTTAATTACCTCTTCAGATAATGGTTCCACTTCAACGTTTGGATCAACTGGCACAGTGAGTCTTTCAATGATACTTAGTTCTTTTTCTTTAACAACAGGAATTTCAGTTTCTACTTCTGGAACTTTATAGAAAAAACAGATCAAACAAAAAAGCATTGCAAAAGACGCAAATAAAATAATTGCTGACAAGATAGATTTTTTATTTATTTTTTCTGATACCATTTGTTTTTGAAAATTAGATTGTGGATTTAAGATTATTAATTTAAAATTGTTTCCATAAAGCTTTTGCTATCATTCCAGTTTCATTTTACCATAAAATTTTCAATATTAAAAGGAAAAAAGCTATTCGTTAGAAGTAATATCAAACATCAAAATAAATCCAAAAAATCAACAAATTATAGATTATCAAAAACTTTTTAAAAATAAGTCGTCTCTTTTCTGAGAATATTCTACTTTTATCAAATTTTCATCATATTCCATTTCAATAAACTGTTTATTGCTTATTAATCTTTTTATATTCCTTCTATTTGTAATTTTTTCATAGCTCTCATACGGGTTTTTTGTCAATTCATTATAATTAGGAATACTTTCAATTTTTGGGTTGATATTTCCCAGACAGAAAGTTCCAATCAAAGAAAATAAAACAAGAGCAATAACAGAAGCTAAAAAATCTTTTTTATCGCTAATTAATTTTAGAATTCTTTTTTTGTTAAGATTGAAAATTGCCATGGTAAATTATTATACGAATATTATAAATGATGGAACGACAGTCCTATCTCGGCTTCTATGTTTTCATCAATTTTTATATTTTCAAGATTGTTATTCTTGTTCCCCTCTTCATTTTTGGCGATTGACATATTTTTTATATTTACAGTAGGAATGCTTTTTTCTAAAGAGTCAAGGAACAACATAAAACTTGGAAAATCGCTTTTAACGGAAAGAGAAACATCTATCGTCTTTAAATTATTTTTATCAGCGTCAGCGTCTGTTTTTTTTTCTTTTTTATGTTCTAAAAAAGAAATATTCTTAATTAAAATTCCATTAATTTTTGCAAGTTTATCAATATTTGCCAGATGTTCTTCAAAGTTGTTGCTGTCTGGCAATAGGTTGTACATTTTATTGATCTCTGTTTCGTTTATATCTCTATATGTTCTATTGAAGGACGCTAATTTTATAACTATATCTCCTTTTGATGCAAGAGTTTCACTGGTTAACTCAATTTCCATATTATTAATTTTCATCTGCTCATATTTTGGAATCAGAAACATAAACATTATAAACACAGAAAAAAGCAAAGAGAAAAATAACAAAACCATTTTGTCTGAAATTATTTTTTCGTCGCTTATTTTCGCAGTAATGTTTTTTTCAGTTTTCATAAGGCTAAATTTATTAGCGATGATTTGCAAAATTTTTAAAACATCAGCATTACGGACAAGTCAATGATCTAATGATTTAATGATTTATAGTATGCGAATAAAAATAAATAGCTAATTTTGACAAGCATGCTCGCATAAATTATTGACAGTGTTGATTATCTCGTCTTTCTTAAATATACCTTCTACTATTTGCTGAGCAGATCCCTCTCTGTCTCCGATAATCTCCTCTTTTTCTTCATCGCTTTTTGTAGAGAGATAATCTATTAAAGCATTACAAGAACATTCATGACAGCTATTTTCAATTTCACCGCAGACAAATTTTCTTTCATTGTCTATAGCGGATAGTAAATAACAATTTTCTTTTTCAAGCTCATTTTGATTGTCATTGCACCATTCTATTATTTCTTCGTTTTTCATTACACAAGAACTATCTATGACTTCTTTTAATGTCGGGTCCGCAAATATGAGCTTGTTTGCCTCATAGTATGAATCTCCTAATTTGCTAATAATTTCTTCCTTTTCCTCCCTGCTCTTTTTGGAAAGAAAATTTACCATGGCGTTACAAGAACACCTACTATAATTTGTTTTAGTTTCTTTGCAAATGTTCGTTTTTCCTGTTTTTGCAGCTATTTTCATAGCCTCTACCAAATAACAAGAATCTTCAATTCCAATCTTAATGGTTGAATTATAGTTTTTTACTTCCTCTTCTATTTCTTTGCAACCTTTGATTAGTTTTTCTTCTTCAGAAGGTTCTTTATAAAAAATTACTTGTTTTTCTATTTCTAAATTAAGATCAAATCCCGCATAGCCTTCTTCGGTGGGAGCGGTACTTTTTATATTAACACTTTTAACTTCAGTCATATTTTTAAAAACGAGAATCTGGCTGGCAATAGTTGAATTTCTTTTCGCAATAGCATTAAGTTCAACGGTTATAAATTCTTGCTTATCAAAATTAATAAGCATTGAAGTCAAATATAAATCATCTATTAGATTCTTGTTAATTAAGTTTATAGGTTTTGTAAAATAGGGATGATTCACTAATAGGTTATTGGCATCAGCCGCTTTATCTTCAAGTATTAATAATTTATTATCTTCAATTCTTTTTTCTATTTCTTTGTCTATTGCTTCAATTTTAGAATTTAAAACAGTAATTTCCTCAGAGGAATTAATGTTATTAAAATGCAAAACAGCATAAAATATCATTGGAATTAATATGATCACAAGAGAAATCAAAATTGCAAATCTATTTTCGCTCTCCTGTTTTTCTTCGTCGTCAAAGTTAAAGCTTTTTGGTAATAAATTTATTGAAGACATAAAATATATAATACTAAATGGATATTATCTTTACGGTCGTTATTATACCACATTTAATAAAAAGCAACAATAAAAAAAATTAGAAAAAATGAATAATGCGCGCCCCTTGATAAATTATTTTGTTTGTGTTAAGTTAAATTAAGTGAAAGCGGTTTGTTTTTGCAATCTTGCTTTTTTTAATCTCTAATTTGCCATTATGTCACAAGATAGCTTAATTAAATTTCAGTGCAGAAAATGCAAACAGATTAATTACCATTCTACAAAAAATAAAAAGACGAAGAAAGAAAAGATTGAATTAAATAAATATTGTCGTTTTTGCGGAAAACACACGGAGCATGTGGAGATGAGAGGAAAATAAATTGTTCTATTTGGGACCTTCTTATTTTTGTCATCTCGAAGGAGTCGCAACGACTGAGAGATAGCTAAGTTGTCTTAATATATACATTATTTCTGTATGGTATTATTTATAGATTTCTCACGGAATTTATGCTGATGAATATCAGTACTGCGGTTCCGTTTCAAAATGACAAATTTGTTCTATACATTTCTGGGAGCTTAGTTTAGCGGTAGAACTTCGGTCTCCAAAACCGACGGCGGGGGTTCGATTCCCTCAGCTCCTGCTTCTTGATGTTAGACTATAAGCAACAGAGTCGTTAGTAATAAGACTATTCATAAGTTTTAAGTTATAAGATTTTAGGTTTTCCAATAACTTATAACTAATGACCTGTCTTATCGCCAATGACTCTGTTGCTTATAGTCTAACTGCAAACTTTACAAACACCCATATTTCCTGTAGGATATTTAGGTAAAATGTGTAAATGCGAATAAATTTGGGTAGGTACCAAAGCGGTCAAATGGGACTGGCTGTAAACCAGTTGGCTCTGCCTTCGGGGGTTCGA
>JAGLIN010000011.1 GCA_023142975.1 Candidatus Parcubacteria bacterium | reverse complement strand
GCGGCTCTATAATTTGTAAGTTCGCCTTCGGGGTTGGAAAAATTGCCATAGAGATATTCAGTCACAATAAGTTCCAAAACAGCATCTCCCAAGAATTCCATTCTTTCATTATGGTCAAGTTCAAAGTCGCGGTTTTCATTTAAATACGAGCGATGAACCATCGCCTGTTTTAATAAATCCTTGTTTTTGAATTTGATCCCGATTTTTTTCTCTAAGTTTTCTATGTCCATAAATTGTTTAGTTTAATTTATTAATTGTCATTTCGAACCCTTTAAAGCGAGAAATCTATAAATATTACCATACAGAAATAATATTTATACTAAGATAATTATTAGATCTCTCAATTGCTTCGCTCATTTCGAGATGACAATTTCTATTTCCTCTCCATCTCCTTATACAAACTTCCCAAAACCCCATTCACAAACTTCCCGCTTGATCTTCCGCCGAATGTTTTAGCGAGTTCTATGGATTCGTTTATCGCAACTTTCGCTGGAACATCTTTTCTTTTGCTGAACATAAGTTCATAAATTCCAAGACGGAGAATATTTCTATCAATGATCATTATCTGTTCAATCGGCCATTCTGGAGCGAGCTTTTTTATAAGAGAATCTATCTTTTCCATATTCTTAAAAACGCCGTCAACTAATTCCACAACAAAATCATTGCTTTCTATTCCGGCGCTATATTCTCTGATATTATTTTTTACTATTTTATCAAGCCTGTCTTTTTTGAATTTTTCCTGATGATTATCATTCTCAATTAAAGAACTTTCAAAATCCCATCCATACAAACTTTGCATTGCGACTGATCTTAATAAGTGTCTGCTTGACATAAGATTACATTGTTACATTGTTATATATGTGTCATTGCGAGGAGCCTGAGAGAGCGTAGCGAACGAGAAGGCAAGGAAGTAATGACAGATAAAAAATTATTTTTTCTCAACTATTTTTTCCTCTTTCTTTTTTTCTTTCACTTTAGTTTTTCCAACCTTCGCTCTTTCTTTTTTAGAAAGTTTCTTGAGAATATCAACCGCTTCTTTTCCATTATAATATCCGCAATTAGAACATGCTATATGCGGCTTGATTGGCTGATTGCATTTTTTACAATTTATTAAGGCTATTTTTTTTAAAGAATGATGAGATCTTCTTTGATTTCTTCCTGATTTAGTTTTTCGTTTTTTTGGATGTGGCATAGGTAATCAGTTATAAAGTTAAAAGTTTGTAAAGTCAAAAGCGAGCTAAATTTGTCATCCTGAGCCTGTCGAAGGGTGATAAATTTAGCGAGTCTGCCATCCTTCGACAGGCTCAGGATGACATCACACAATCATTCTATCTCAATTCAATCTATTTTGCAAGGTTAAATATAGAAAGCAAGTTTTTTATAGGAGCGAAAGATCTTCTATGTATTTTACATGGACCGATTTTTTTAAGCATTTTCAAGTGAAATTTTGTTCCATAGCCTTTGTGTTGAGCAAATCCGTATTCTGGATATTTTTCATCAAGATCAACTAAAATTCTATCTCTCGTAACTTTAGCTAAAATAGAAGCCGCGCTTACGGAAAAAACATATTGATCCGCTTTTGGAATCGCGATTTGACTCACGGGATAATTTTCAATTGTATAATTGCCGTCTATTAACAAAAAATCTGGTTTAATCTCTAATTTTTCAACTGCTCTTCTCATGGCAAGTATAGAGGCTTCTAAAATATTTATTTCATCAATAGTTCCTTCTGAAACAACGCCTATTGATGAAGCATGACACTTTTCTAATATTAATTCAGACAAGTATTCTCGTTTTTTGGGTGACAAAAGTTTTGAATCTCTTATTCCAACTTCAAGCAATTTGCTTAATAGCTTATTTTTAGAAAAAATAACTGCCGCTGCGACTACTGGACCAGCAAG
>JAGLIN010000109.1 GCA_023142975.1 Candidatus Parcubacteria bacterium | reverse complement strand
AAGAATGTTCGTGCAACAAAGCCGTATTTAATTAATATTGAGCATTAAACAATATATGTATCGTGGTATTATTTTAAATTCAACCAAATAAATTTGTCATCTCAAAGGAGTCGCAACGACTGAGAGATATATAAACTGAAGATAAATAGATATCTTGCTTGTATAATAATGTTTATGGATTTCTCACTCCACTGCGGTTCCGTTTCGAAATGACAAAAGAGAAGCTGAATTTAAAGTAATACTATTATATCGTCGTGTTTGCTACTTGCTACTATCGCAATTTCAAATTCGCATCCGCCTTCACGCTCTGCCAGCTTCCAATCTTCTTCCCGCCAATAATATTATAATGCGCCGCGATCGCAATCATCAAAGCATTGTCGGTTGATAAATTAGAAATTGGTATTTGGTATTTGGTATTTGGTATTTCTTTATTTATAACTTCCTTTAATTGTTTTTGGAGTTCTTTGTTGGCCGAAACTCCTCCGCCAAGAATAACATTTTTAACTTTATGTTTTTTTGCCGCCCTTACAGTTTTAGAAATCAAAACATCAATTACCGCTTGTTGAAATGACGCCGCTATATCCGCCTTATATTGAATATTGTAATCCCCGTAGGAACGAGGCACTGCCTCGTTCCTACCGTTGTAAAAACCACGCACCTCATATAAAACCGCGGTTTTCAATCCCGAAAAACTAAAATTATAATCTTTGCTATTTATCATCGGACGAGTAAATTTAAATTTATTCCTGTCTCCTTTTTTTGCTATTTTTTCTATTAAAGGTCCGCCCGGATAACTAAGCTTCAAAAGTTTTGCCACTTTGTCAAACGCTTCCCCCGCCGCATCGTCAACGGTCTCCCCTATTATTTTATAATTCAGATCCTTTTTCATTAGAACAAGCTGTGTATGTCCGCCCGAAACTGTGAGACATAAAATTGGAAATTCCGGCTTCCATAGTTTAAAATCGTTCTCAGCCTTACAGTCCTTAGAAACTTTATAAACTTTTGACTTTATAGACTTTTCAAACTCCGTTAGCCAATTAGCGTATATATGCCCTTCCAGATGATTAACGCCAACCAACGGCTTATTTAAAGAATAAGCCAGCGCTTTTGCCGCGCCAACTCCAACCATCAAGGCGGGAATAAGCCCCGGTCCTTTTGTAACCGCGATATAATCAATTTTATTTTTATCAAAATGAACTCCCTTCTTGAGAGAGACAGACTGCGAAGCAATACAACGAATTCCCCTCTTGAGAGGGGTAGGCTGCGAAGCAGACGGGGTGTGTTTCCCCGCTTGTTTAAAAGCCCTTCTCAAAACTGGCGCCATATTTTTCAAATGCATCCGCGCGGCCAAGGCCGGCACAACCCCGCCATATTTGCTATGCGCTTTTACTTGAGATGAAATAACATTGGCTAAAACTTTAGCTTTATTTTTCTTAAATTCAACTATCGCCACCGCCGTCTCGTCACATGATGTTTCAATTGCAAGAATAATCATTTTGATACACTAACATATTAACATTTTAACAATACAACATATTACCGCTCTTTACAAACAGCAAATATACTGATAGTATAATCTATGTTAATTCAACATTAAATATATTGATTTTATGTTCAAATGTTAGTATGTTTAAATGTTAAAATGTTAATATGATTCCGGTCCCTTCGTCTAGTGGTTAGGACACCAGGTTTTCATCCTGGAAACAGGGGTTCAATTCCCCTAGGGACTACTAAAGAAAAACAGGATAATTTGTCTATCCTGTTTTTTAATCTTTTATTGCTCCAATATCTCTTTTGTTTAGTTTTTGCTCGTTTCTATCAATAAAATCTTTCCATCTTTTTTGTATCGCCCTCAATTCTTTTATAGTCACTATCTCTCACCTCACAATAAATTCTATAAGTACTTCCCCGTCTTATATTTTTCATTTTTAGAAACAGTCATAATTCTGTTCCAACTATACCCTTTTTCTACAAAAGATTCTGCCGAAGAAAATGGTCTCTTTTTTTTATTTTCAATTAAATAAACAGTGCGAGAATGAGAATATTTAATTAAAGTGCCGTCAGGATGAATTTTTGAACTTTCTATGCTTTTTCCTTCTTTATATTCATTTAAATAAACATTGTCTATCGTTTGAATCCAATCCCATTTATATCCAAGCTTGTTAAACACGCTCGCGCTTTTAATCCATAACTTATTATTACCGCTTATGAAATAGACCTTATATCCTGAACCCCTAACTAAAGAACCGCTTGAAATTCTCTTTTTTAAAGATCCCGTAGTAAAAGTCATCCCCGAAATAATTTTCTTCTTTTTGTTAAAACTGTCACTGGCTGTTATTTTATAATAATAAGTAGTGTCCGGCTCAAGTCTAGTTAAAGTAATTTGATGCTTTAACTCCCTTGATTTGGAAACAGTCTTTTTGTATTTATATTTTTCAGATGCGACACCGTATTGTATCACGCTTTTGGCAATTAGATTTGTTTTAAAATTAATTATAACCTTTCTGGAAAAAATAAGCTCTTCATCGTGGCTAAGAGGCTTAATATCTGAAATAAGTAAATTAGGACCGCTGCCCTTGTAATCATTAGTGTTAAAAATAAATCTCTTGCCGTTAGTCTTGTTTCCCGATTTATCTATGGCAACAATCTTCAAATAATATTTTGTTCCAGATTTTAGTTTGTATATTAATAGCTCATGCCCTTTTTGAAAACTTTTAACCTTGACGGTTTTATTTAAATTATCTTCTTCGTCGCCATAATAAATAACTGCTTTTGTTTCTTCGTTTGTTGCCCAAGAAATCGCTACCGCATTGTTTATTACCTGTAAGATTTTTTGTTCTTTAAACTGCGGCTTGATAATATCATCTTTTTTCATATTCTTAGTTGAAAAACTTTGAAGAAATGATTCTTTGCTATTTTCCAATCTATCAATTGCCACAATTTTAAAATAATATGTCTTCTTTTTCTGAAGACCAGACAAACTCGTTTCATGATAATAGTTATACAAACTATATCCGGTATATCTTTCTAACTTACTAGGACTTTCTCCAAAATAAATAATTCCCTTCGTCTGCCAGTTTGGGGTAGACCATTTAATTTTGGCAGCTCCATTTTCTATATCATAAACTTCAATATTTTTAAACCCGTCAAAAGCCATAGATTGATGGTTACAGCCAGTTGAAAAAAATATTACAGTTATAATTAACGCGATCTTCGTTAAAGTTTTCATAATTTTTATTTACACTAATAACTGGTCTTTAGTAAACCAGA
>JAGLIN010000108.1 GCA_023142975.1 Candidatus Parcubacteria bacterium | reverse complement strand
AAAATTAAAGCCAGAAGAAATCGCGAAAAAATATATCAAGATTTTTGAACAAGATACGCAAGAATTAAATATGCTGGAACCGAATGTTAAGCCAAAAGCAACCGAACATATTCAAGAAATGATTAACATGGTTCAATCTTTACTTGACAAGGGTTATGCCTACTCAACAGATTTAGCGATTTATTTTGATATTTCCAAAGCTAAAGATTATACAAAACTATCAGGGCAGATTCTGGAAAAAAATATCCAAGGCGCAGGAAAAAGCGAAATCAGCGATTTGCAAAAAAAACATCCGCATGATTTTGCGTTGTGGTTTTTTAAAGCTGGCGCGCATAAAAACGCTCTGCAACATTGGCCGTCTCCGTTTAATTCTAAGCTGGTTGAAAATGGACAAGGTTTTCCAGGTTGGCATATTGAGTGTTCCGCGATGAGTAAAAAATATTTGGGAAATACTTTAGATATTCATATGGGAGGCATTGAACATATTCCCGTCCATCACACAAATGAAATCGCCCAAAGCGAATCGGCAAATGAAATTAAATTTACAAATTACTGGCTGCATAATGAACATCTTTTGGTCAACAATAAAAAAATGGCAAAGTCGGAAGGAACAGGATATAGCTTATTGGAAATAAAAGAAAAGGGATTTAAGCCCCTCTCTCTCCGATATTTATTTCTAACCGCGCACTATCGTTCTAAACTTAATTTTACCTGGAAAAGTTTAGAAGCAAACGAGAATGCTTTGAATAGGTTGTATGATTTTATCGCAGTTTCGACGACGCCCCTCACCCCAAACCGAGAGTTCCATAGTCCCCACCGCAGTGGGGCTGTGGAACCCAAAATGCAGGACTTGCAAATGCGGTGCCACAGCTCTGCAGAGACTATGGAACCGTCGCAAACTCCCCCTTTCAAAAAGGGGGCGGGGGGGATTTCCGCTTACGAAAAGCAATTCCAGCGCGCTCTTGAAAACAATCTTGACACTCCCAGGGCTTTAGCAATAATCTGGGAAATGATTAAATCAAAAGAATTAAAGGACAGCGATAAAAAAACAGCCCTTCTAAAATTTGACAAAGTGCTGGGATTAGGATTAGATAATATTACGACTAAAGAAATTAAAATTTCTGAGAAAGTTCAGGAATTAATTAAACAAAGAGAGGAGGCGCGGAAAAATAAAGACTGGAAGAAGGCGGATGAATTAAGAGATGAGATAAAAAAAAGCGGCCATATCTTTGAGGATAAGCCGATTGGATGAAATAAAAAAAGTGGCTGTGTTTGAAACACAACCAAGTAAAAAAATTTATTTTAGCACTTCTACTTCAGCAACAAGTGTGTTGCTACCGTATGTGCCTTTACTTTGACCACTTTTTACAAAAAGAAATATTTCATCTTTTATAAATTGTAAAAATCCTCTCTTTATAAAAAATTCCTTGTCGTTTTCATCTCCAAGAAAAATACAACAACTTATTTTTATCTTTCCCTTTTTTCCTGTCATTAAATGATCAAGGCTTCCTACTTTTGTTCCTACTTTTTTTATTTTATCCTCTCCTCTTTCTCTAAAAGAGTTTATTAAAATCATAATAGCATAAATATAAAAACACGCAAGGGAAAAATCTGACAGGGAAAAATCTGGAGTTCACACTTTAGTGTGTAAAAACTGTCAATTGAAATAAAACAAGCTTTTTACAGATTAAAACCTGAACTCCAAATTTTTAGAAAGACTAATTTAAATTTTATGACTTCAAAAACAACAACCAATCCTGAATTTAAAACTGCTGATAAAATACCGCCGCAGAATATTGAAGCGGAGCAGTCGGTTTTGGGTTCTCTGATGATAGACAAAAATGCGATTATTAAGATCGCTGATTTAGTGAATGAAGATGATTTTTACAAAAACAGCCACGGGAAAATTTACAAGACGATGCTTTATCTTTACGAGCATCACGAACCGATTGATTTGTTAAGTTTATCTAACCGTTTAAAGGAAACTGACGAAATGGAAAAAATCGGAGGGCAAAGCTATTTAGCATCCTTGGCAAACGCCGTGCCAACCGCCGCCAACATTGTTCACTACGCGAAAATCGTCGCCAAAAAATCCGTTCTGAGAAAATTAATTGACAACGCTTCACAGATTATTAGCAACGCTTATGACGAAACTGGAGAAATAGATAAAACATTAGATGAAGCTGAACAGAAAATATTCTCCGTTTCCCAAAAACATATCAGGCAGGATTTTACGCCCGTTAAACCAATTTTAGAAGAAGCGTTTGACAGAATAGATGAGCTTCATAAAAATAAAGGAAAGCTGCGCGGTGTTCCAACCGGCTTTGCCGATCTTGATAATATTCTCGCTGGTCTGCAAAAATCAAATTTGATAATTTTGGGCGCGCGGCCAAGCGTGGGAAAGTCATCCTTAGGATTAGACTTGGTTCGGCATGCGGCCACTAAAGA
>JAGLIN010000107.1 GCA_023142975.1 Candidatus Parcubacteria bacterium | reverse complement strand
CCCGTTGGAATTTTCTCGCTGGAAATGTCTAAAGAAGAAGTAATAGATCGCCTTATTTGCGCTGAAGCAAATATTGATTTGTGGAAATTAAGAACTGGTAGATTATCCGACTCTGGAGAAAACGACGACTTTTCAAAAATTGGACACGCGATGGGCGTCCTTTCCGAAGCGCCGATATTTGTAGATGATACCGCTAATATTAATGTGATGGAGATGAGAACGATGGCGAGACGCTTACAGGCCGAACATGGTTTGAAAATGCTTGTTATTGACTATTTGCAACTTATGGAAGGACGCGGAAAAACCGATAATCGCGTTCAGGAAGTTAGCGAAATTTCACGATCATTAAAAGGTCTGGCAAGAGAATTGGATATTCCAATTGTTGCTCTCTCTCAACTTTCCCGCGGAATTGAATCGCGAACTGACCAAAGACCAAAATTATCCGATTTAAGAGAAAGTGGGTCTATTGAGCAAGACGCTGATGTTGTTTTATTTATTTATAGAGAAGATAAAACAAAAACCGATTCCGAGAATAAAAATATTGCTGAAATTATGGTAGCCAAACACAGAAACGGTCCGATCGGTAGCGTTAAATTATATTTTAATGAACAAACAACGAGTTTTAAAAACTTGGATAAAAATAGATAAAAAGAAGAATGTATCCCAAACCAATCCAAAATCTAATTACCGAATTTTCTAAGCTTCCAGGAATCGGACCGCGAACTGCGGCCCGGTTTGCTTTTAGTTTGTTGAGAAAACCTGAAAATGATTTAAGATTACTAAGCGAAGCGATTATAAAACTAAAAACAGAAACAAGAATTTGTAAAAATTGTTTTAATATTTCAGAAGAAGATTTGTGTGAATTTTGTTCAGATGCCAAGAGGGACAGGTCTCTTGTTTGTATAGTTGAAGAAGCAATAAATATTCCAGCAATTGAAAACACAAAGCGATTTAACGGACTATATCATGTCTTAGGCGGAGTTATTAAGCCAAGCGACGGAGTTAGTCCTGCCGATTTAAAAATAAAAGAACTTATAGAAAGAATAAAAAGCAATGGAATAGAAGAAATTATTATAGCTACCAATCCAAATACAGAAGGAGAAACTACCGCCTTATATTTAGTAAGAACATTAAAATCATTTAATATAAAAATTACCCGCCTTGCCCGCGGAATGTCAACCGGCAGTGATTTAGAATACGCTGATGAAATGACAATATCCAGCGCGCTGGCGGGAAGAAGAGAATATAAATAGAATTGTTAATTGTCATCCCAGAATTTTTTTCTAAAAGCAAAGCTTTAGAAAAAATGTCTGGGATCCAGTAAGTCTCACTTAATAAAATTATTACGATAATTATTGTTTATTGAGACTTACTGGATTCCCGCTGGAGTTTATGCTGAATTTATTTCAGTGCGGGAATGACAACTAAAATTTAGCAAAACAAAAAAGACCTTTTTATAAAAAGGTCTTTTTTGAAAAGCTAAAATATAAATTACACACTGACAATTTCAACTTCCGTGAAATATTGTCTATGTCCCGCTCTGCGATTATATCTCTTTTTCGCTTTATGTTTTACAACTTCAACTTTTTTTGCTCTTGCTTGCTTTAATATCTTCGCCTCAACTTTAGCGCCCTTTATCATTGGCTCGCCGATTTTTGTATTCCCCTCTTGAGAGGGGTTAGGGGTGTGTTTTTCATCTTCTGAAGAAACAAGAAGAACTTCGTCAAAAACAATTTTCGCGCCTTCTTCGCCTTCAAGTTTTTCAACTTTTAATTTATCCTTCGGAGAAACCTTATACTGTTTCCCACCTGTTTTGATAACTGCGATCATAATTATTTATTATTTATATTTAAAAAAATAGTTTAAGAGAAAAGTGCCAGATCATTGATTTTTATAATCTACTGGCAAATTTTAAATTTTTAGAACTCAAGATCGCACCGTCTTTATTGTTCTCTTGTATTCAAGGCTGTAGCTTCCTCTTTCATTCTCACCTCCTCCTTGAAATTATTTTGCGGTTCCGTAGAAAAGCAGATCCTACTCACCGAGTGCTCAAGCAAAAAGAAATAGTTTTATTTCTTATAAAGATGCTGACCAAAACATCTTGCTTCAAAGTTTTTCCCTAACAATTTAGCATAGCATCTGCCCGCTATACTCGCACAGGGCACAGACTTATGACAGGTCAGTTGTTGCTCTTGTCATAATGACTAAATCCTACCAGTCAATCAGCTTTCTGTCAAATAAAAAATTCGTTTATCACCACCGTCGTAGGGGCTGACCTGTGTGTCTGCCCAGAATACGGAATAAATTTTATTTTGTTCCATATTCAGGACTGACACACAGGTCAGCCCCTACGCTCGTGAAACCCTTGTCAAAACAAAATAGAAAAAAACAAACAAAACCGCCAACGCTAAAAATTTTCCTAAACTTTGAAAAAGAGTGGCTGAAACGCCGAAAGATAGACAAATTAGATAGATAAATAAAACGACTTTTCTTTGCGACCAGCCTTGTTGTAAAAGTTTATAGTGCAAATGGCGGGCGTCGCCTTTAAATGGCGATTCTCCCGCTTTTATTCTTTTAGTTATAACCCAAGCCGCATCTAAAATTGGAAAACCCATTATCAAAAGCGCGGTGGCAATTTTCCCGCCGGAAAAAATTGCTAAAACCGCCAAGATAAATCCTAAAAACATAGACCCGCTTGTGCCCATAAAGATTTTGGCGGGATTGAAATTAAAAAACAAAAATCCCAAAATCGCTCCCGCGACTGCTATGGAAATTATCCCCAGTGGTGGCTGGTTTACCAATCCCGAGATGCTTAGAAAAAATAAAGTTATAACTCCGATAAACCCAACTCCGCCAGCCAATCCGTCTAATCCGTCCAGCCAGTTCATCACATTCATAAAGCCAATAATCCAGAACAAAATAAACAACGAACCAAATACTGAATACTGAATACTGAATACTGAATACTGCAAAGCATCTAACCTGAATTCTGCGCCGCCAAAAGGATTGGCGATATAATCAACACTTAGTCCCGCGTAAATCATTATTAGAACCACAGCGATTTGTCCTAATAGTTGTTTCTTCCAAGATAAGTTTTTT
Source organism: Candidatus Parcubacteria bacterium (assembly GCA_023142975.1). Lineage (GTDB taxonomy): Bacteria > Patescibacteriota > Minisyncoccia > JAHIHE01 > JAGLIN01 > JAGLIN01. The sequence goes on along the minus strand of JAGLIN010000107.1, from coordinate 6,400 downwards.
AGATCATCATAAAAACCGAAGAATAAAATTACAATGCAAGAAACAACTATCCCCCATTTTAAATTATCAAAAACCAAATCCCCGCTTAGAAATATTGCCAGTAAAAAAGAAATTATAATTGCCACCCCGCCAAATCTGGCAATATTTTTTTTGTGAATTTTATTTTCTTTTATTTTATCGTATAGTTTATATTTTCTACTAAACAAAATAAGCGTCTTAGTGAAGATAAGGCTGGAGATTAGAGCGATAAGGAATGGTTTGAGATAGAGAATTATACTTGACATTATTTGTTGGTTTGGTATTATTGTAAAAAAGCAAAGGAGGAATGCTAATAATGAAAACAGGAATCGGCCCAATAACGATAAATGATTTTGCCACTCTTGCATGGGATAAAGTGAAACATGTATGCCCCAGAAAGACAAAACATTTAGTAGTTAAGATTATTAAGGCTCTTCATAAAAAACCCCAGCAAACAACACAACAATTATGTAATTCAATAGAAACGGATGATGATTTACTGGTTGTGAATATTATGAAAGAACTCCAAAAAATAAAATTTGTAAAACATGATGGATATACTCTTGTAAAATTGGAAGGATATACATTTCCAAAAGAATTAGGGGTGTATTCTATCAATGGTTCAATGTCTTAGACTTGAACTATTTTTTTATTTGAAAATCTAAATATTGAAAATTGATTGAAAATTCCACTCATACGAAACTTTCTGGATTCCCGCCTCCGCGGGAATGACATTTTGACTCCTGATTCATAATGCAAACAATTTAGCAATGTAACAATATAACAATTTAACAATATAACAATTTATTTCCTAACCTTCTCCGTTACCCAAAACTCCATATACTTCCCAAACATCATCCTCGTCTGCGCGTCAATCATGGGAAGCGCGCCGAGCGGGATAGCGACCATTGGAGCTAACGCCCATTGGAAAACCATAATGATTTTTCGGAAAAAACTAATTTTATGAGGAGGAGGCGGAAGTAAAAATAAAGACAGAAACATGGACACGATAAGCCCGAACATTGCGAAAGTCATCAAATATCCCAGCACTTTCGGAAGATTGAGCGCTAAAACTGTTTGATTAAACATATCCCCGCCGAACCAAAGCGGAAGCCAGCCAAAAAGAGCAATGATAATCGGCGTAACTCCCCAGGAAATTCTGCCAATTAATTCCTCCCAGGCCTTGCTTATTTTTTTTCTAAGCGGTATTTTTTTGTCTTTTAAAAACGCTCTGTAAATTATCGGCACATTCTCAATCCCCCATGCCCAACGCTTTTGTTGTTTGTATTGATTAATAATGGTTTTAAAAAAATTGTCAGCAAGAACCGCGTCAAGAGAGATGGTAAGAAAAATCGGCTCTACGCAATAATCGCCGTGATGCAAAACATAGCATTTCCAAAAAATGATAGAATCGTCTGAAATCATATCTCTTGGCCAGTAATTGACATCAACAAGAGTTTTGAAGCTCATTGAATGGCTGGAAAAAGTTACCATTTTATTATAACGAACACTCTGCATAATCTGCCAAAAAGAGGAGCTTGTCATTATCACTCTCACAATACTGTTCGTCTGCCAGATATTATTATTATACAAAGGAAGCGGCTGATAACTGCATTGATGCCTTTTGGGATTTTTCATAAACTGATACGCGAGGCAAGAAAAATATTTGCGATGCGCGCAAGTATCGCTATCGAAAGTAGAGACAACTACATTTTCGTATTTAATTCCTTTCTCATCTAAAAATATCCTCGCCTCTTCCGCCGCCCAGCTGGCATTCGCGCCTTTAGCTTTTGCTTCGCCAACAATTCCGTCGGGATGAAGAGTTGTCAAATAGCCAAAAAATTTGTCCTTATATTTTTCTTCAAGTATTTTAGCTCTCTCTAAGGCTTTTTCTCCCGCTCTTTCTTCAAACGCCATAGCGATTATTATCCTATCTTTTGGATAATCAGAATTTAAAATTGAATCAAGCGTCGGCTCTAAAACTTCCATTCCTTCTTCATAGGTTGGAATTATAACTAAGTGATACAAATCGCGCGCGTCTTCTAACTTTTCACATTTTCCAATCCAATCTATTTTCTCCCAGATCTTTATTCTCCGATAGCCAAAAATTACAAAAACGGTAATATAAAAAACTTTTACCATCCAATATAGATCAAAGATAATAATAAAAATAGCGATTGCAAATGGCAGTTTAAAGGCAAGATAAAAACTGCCAATCAAAAAAGACCAAGTTATAATTCCCGGCAACATTTCTATGCTCCTTTGAATATAATAGTCTTTTCTGTTTTTTGGTTTTGAAGTTGGAAAGTCAAATGACATTTTGGATTGTTAAATTATGCACTTGGAGTGTCAAACGAGCCGCAGCGAAGTTTGACTTGAAAAAACATCCTATTCCCGCTTTCAAGTAGAACTTCGCTGTGGCTCGTTCTACACTCCAAAATGTGATGAAATTAAAATAGCAGTAACTATTTCTATCATACAAAATATTCTCTCTTTTGTCCAAAAAAAATAACACAGCCGTTTGACTATGTTTTAAATGACCAGCCAAGACCGTGCCAAAATTTTATTTTTCTTACTGGCAAATTGTGCCTTTTTATTTTCCCAGTTATATCTGGTTCATTTCCAACAATAAATTCTCCTCTCTCAATCTGTTGTAAATATTCTTTGGAAAGTTTACTAGAATCTTCAGAAGTCATTAGATGAATAACATCTGTTTTGAAATTTAAGGGACCAAGATACCCATCATTCAAAAACTCATCCTCAGCTATTTCCTGAAATTCCTTTTCTTTAAGGAAAAATCCATAAATATCTCTACCCTCAAACCAAATTCCTTTAATTTTCACAAACAACTTTGGAAAATCTTCCTCCTTAATAGGTACTCTCATCATTATTTACTACCTCCTCCTACCTCCACCATACTACACCCCCCTCAAAAAATCAACCCCTCTAATTTTCCTCTCTACATTAAACTCAATAAATTTATTCATTAAAAATACACTATCTAAAACCAACTTCTCGTCAACTTTTAATTTCTTTATAATTTCAAAACATTTATTTAAATGCGAATTATATTCTTTTATATTCCCGCCCTTGAATTGAAAAAGACGGAGAAGTTTGATTGTGTTGTCGCTAATTTGTTGGCTCTGTAGAGACGCGATTAATCGCGTCTCTACCAAACCACATTCACTCCCCACAACTCCGCCCATAGAAAAACTAAAATAATTTTTCCCGGCTTTTATTGGTTTCCCGCACAAAACACATTTACTCAGTTCCGGCGAAAAACCGGTAAGATTTAAAAGGTTTGTTTGGAAAAACAAAATAGCTGTCGTAGAGACGAGGCATTGCCTCGTCTCTACCATCGCAATATCATCCAAAAATAACAATACTTCCTTTAATAAATAAAAAATCCTTTCATCCTGATGCCCTTCAATTGTCATCTTATCAACAAGCTCTAAGATATAGTAAGCTCCAAAAGAAAATTCTAAATTATTTCTTAAATCAGAAAAACTTTCTACCGTCAGACTACTTGTAATTGTGTCTATATTTTTCCCACGCGCCAGAATCAATTCCGTATCCAAAAAAAGCTCAAGATGCCCCTTGAGCTTTCCTTTTACTTTCCTCGCGCTCCTTGCAACAGCTTCAACCTTTCCATAATCCTTCGTCCAAATATCCAAAATCAAACTGGCCTCCAAAAAATTATTCCTTTTGATAATTATCCCTTGTGTTTTATAGGTGGACATTTGGGTCTTGACAGATTTTATTAGATGTGATAAATTTAGTAGTCGAAAGATTATTGAAGGAGGTATATTAAAATGAAACAATTTACTGAAGAATTCAGTAATAAATTTGTGGAGCTGGCAGAACTTGTCGTTGGTCTCAAAAGAATTTCAATCTTTTTAGAATTCTCAACAATGTTAGAACTTATTGAATTGAGAAACCTAAGACTTACAAAAAAAGAGATTCCAGAAGACCTTGCTGTGAGACTCAGTGAACTTGAAAATTACAAGAATATTGTAGATCTGTTAGAAAAATTCCAGCATCCTTCTACAGAAGAAAATAGAAGAATGTATGCTAATACTTGTGCAGATTTTGAATGCTTCTTGAATCTTGAAAAGCTTCCTGAAATTTTTGAAGAAATTCCCAAAGAATACCTTCAAAAAAACAAGGAACTCAGGGAACACAAAGATGCTCCAAGCAAATTATCTAAAGACTTTGAATTAAAACCCGAAGAGGTTAAAGCATTAGAAAATTTTGCGAAAAATATTTCTGATACTCTTGAAAGAATTAAGAGGATAAGAAAAATTTGCAATCAATGAAAGTGGTTGAGTATAGTTTTAAATACAAAACCCTTTCTTTTTTATTAATTAAACCTTCCAAATCCCAATCCTTATTTCCCTATCATTCACCCTCACTTTTGTTGGCTCCAGTCTCTCGACTGGAGTCTTTTGTGATTTCAAAAACAAATATCCGAAGTAAATAAAATATTATTTTGAATTCACAATGGGCTCCATATAAGGAGTATGGAGCCAACGAATTTTTTATTTTTTTATCCCGATTTCTAATTTCCAATCTCCGACTTTCAGCTCCTTAACTAAATCAAAATCTCCCTCAACCAATTTATCTACAAACTTAATACTCTCCGCTAAGCATTCTTTTCTAATATAATCCCCCCACTCCTCAAAAACTTTTTTTATATCTTCGCCATTTTTAGTAAAATTATACTTGATCATTATCACATCATCCCGATTATATTTTGCCTCTTTTCTCATCACTTGAATGTGCCGCACAATTTCTCTCGCTTGTCCTTCTAATTTTAACTCTTCAGTTATTTCAACATTTAAAGCAATTTTAATTTTACCATCATCCTCATAAATCCAATTATCTTTCTCAACAATTTCCTCCACAAATTCAACCTTCTTCACATTCAATTCATCTTTTATTAAATCTATTAATTCGTCATCAACAACTTTTAACTTTATAACTTTATGAACTTCTAACTTGCTCAGCGGCTGCCTTACCTTCAAGCTATTCTTCGCCCTAATCGCCAATCCCATCGTAACTACGTTCCTTACAAAATTCATTTCATCACTAACCTTCTCATTAATCATTTTCTTATCAGCAACCGGAAAATTTTCCAGATGAACAGATTCTTTGCCAGTCAAATTTTGATAAATCTCTTCCGCTATAAACGGCATAAACGGTGCCAGTAATTTTGAATACTCTGTTAAAATATAACGTAATGTCTGAAATGCAAAATCCCTGTCCTCCGTAGGAACGAGGCAGTGCCTCGTTCCTACGTTAGTAAATCTCTTTCTGCTTCTCCTCACATACCAATTTGAAAGCTTGTCGACAAATTCCCTCATCGGTCTTGCCGCTCTTGCCAAATCATAATTTTCCATCTGCTTGTTTGCTTCCCCAACCAAAATATTAAACTCCGACAAAATCCATTTATCTAAAAGATTGGAAGAAATTTTAAAAATCCCCCCAGCCCCCTTTCTCAAAGGGGGAGTATTTTTATCTCTCTTTTTCATAAAGGGAATTGCATTGTTATCTCCCCCTTTCGCAAAGGGGGCAGGGGGGATTTCGTCGCCATTCATTACCAAAAACGAATAAACATTCCACAGGGTCAAAACAAACTTCTTTAAAACTTCCTCAACTCCCTTTTCAGAAAAACGAAGATTTTCTGCTTTCATCACTGGCGAAGTTAATAAATAATATCGCAAAGCGTCCGCGCCGTATTTTTCAATCAGCAAATTCGGTTCGGGATAATTTTTTAATCGCTTGCTCATTTTCTGTCCATTTTCTGCCATAACGATGCCATTAACAATCACATTTTTGAAAGCTGGCTTGTCAAATAAAGCGGTTGATAAAACCATTAGAGTATAAAACCACCCGCGTGTTTGGTCCAACCCTTCCGCAATAAATTCCGCGGGAAAACCTTTTTCAAATTTGTCCTGATTTTCAAATGGATAATGCCACTGCGCGTAAGGCATTGATCCTGATTCAAACCAACAATCAAAAACATCGCCGACAATTTTCGCCTCACTCTCGCACTTTGAACAATTAACTTTTATTTTATCTATGTTCGGCTTATGTAAATTAAATTCTTTTCTGTTTTCGTCTATATAAAATATATTACACTTCGCGTTATCAAGCGTAAATTCATATTTATACGTCTCTTCTATGGAAGTGTTTTTTATTATCCTATGAAACATAGCGTTAATTCCGCCATGACCGACAACCAATACATTTCTTCCGGCATATTTTTTCGCGACTTCCTTTATAAATTTTCTCACCCTTTCTTCAATCGCTTTTCTTGATTCTCCATCTCCGCCAAATTTAAGCTTGTATTTTTCTTCATCATTTTTAAGCTTTTTAAACT
>JAGLIN010000106.1 GCA_023142975.1 Candidatus Parcubacteria bacterium | reverse complement strand
TTCATAATTCCAATTCCACCGACGATTAGAGATATTGCCGCAATCGCGCCAAGAAATAAATTTAAAGCATCTGTCACTGTGCCAATCATATCCAGCGCTTGATCCATGCTGCGAACCGTAAAATCAATTTTTTTTGAATCTTTAATATTATGTCTCTGTTGTAAAAGCTTCCTGATTTCACTACTTACAAGAGACATATTTTTCTCATCGTCAACTTTAGCCCTGATTAGCCCAACATGATCAACTCCCAGCATTACCTTTTGCGCCGTTTTAACGGGAATAAAAACTTCTTTATCACGACTTGCTACCAATGACGCGCCTTTCTTTTGCATTACCCCTACAACAAGAAAACTTGTTTTATCTATTTTTATTCTTTTATTTAAAGGATTATCTTCACCAAATAAATCATCTTTAACTTCTGAGCCAAGCACAACTATTCTCGCGGTGCTTTCATTTTCCTCTGGAGAAATAAATCTACCGAGACTCACCTTGTTATCTTCCACATCTACATACTGTGAAGTAACGCCAATAAAATTTATATTTTTAATTTTATCGCCAAAAGAAATATTCGCATTGCCATTAGAATAAGGTGTTACGGCTTCAATGTGCGAAATCTCACCAATCGCTTTTGCGTCATCGTAAGTTAAGGTCGTAATCACCACCCCCATCATCGATGCTGGCGGCGCGTCTTCCTCGCTCCCGCCTGGCATAACACCAATCAAGTTAGTCCCAAACGAAGAAATTTCATTAAAAATCAAACTCTGCGCTCCCGCGCCCACGGACATAATGGCAATCACTGACCCTACTCCAATTATCATTCCCAACATCGTCAAAAAAGACCGAACTTTGTTAGCGGCCAGGTTGGTAAGAGAAGATTTTATGGTTTGGAATATGTTCATATTTTTCTTGTCATTCCCGCGGAGGCGGGAATCCAGTAAATCTCAATAAATAATATTTATCGTAATAATTTTATTAAGTGAAACTAACTAGATCCCCGCCTCCGCGGGGATGACAATGATAATACTTGCTACTTCTTAAACTCTCCATCCCTCGCCATTCTCTGCTTCTCAACAATCCTATCTTCTGTTACCGTTCCATCCTTAATGTGAATTATCCTTTTCGCGCATTCGGCGGTATATTCTTCATGGGTGACCATAATAATCGTTCGTCCTTCTTTATTCAGACTCTGCAAAATTTCCATAATCTCCTCGCCGGAATGACTATCTAAATTTCCCGTCGGTTCATCAGCTAAAACTAATCTGGGATTATTGACAAGGGCGCGCACAATCGCCACTCTCTGCTGTTCGCCTCCAGAAAGTTGGTTAGGACGATGATTTAAACGATGCCCCAGCCCGACTCTTTTTAATAATTTCACGGCATTATCTTCCGCTTCTTTCAAATTGCAATTACGCAAATAAGTCGTCGGCAACATAACATTATCTAAAACAGATGTTCGTTGAAGCAAATTATACGACTGAAAAATAAAACCGACTTTCTCGCTCCGAAATTCCGCCAGCTTATCATCGTCTAATTTGAGAGTATCCTGCCCTTCAAAATAATATTCCCCACTCGTCGGCATATCTAAAAATCCCAGCAAATACATCAATGTTGATTTCCCCGACCCTGACGAACCCATGATCGCCACAAACTCTCCGTCATTTATTTCAAAAGAAACCCCTTTCAAAACGCTGGTTACCACTTCGCCAGTTTGATAGTCTTTGGTGATGTTTTTTAGGTTGATGAGAGTTGACATTTTATTATATTGCTACATTGTTAAATTGTTGTATTGTTGACTCCATATTGTTGGCTCCATACTCCTGTGTGGAGCCTTTTGTGATTTCAAGAAAAATTTTACTAATTGAATAAGGTTGATGATTGTTAATTTTACTAATGTTTAATGAAAATAATGACCAGTGCGAATTACAGAATTATAGTCATACTATAAGATATTATGGTAGTAATAAGAACAATTATACCGCAAAAAACCATTTCTTTAAATTTTTGCTGTTTTTCTTTATTGGTCTTATGCAAATTCCAAACATAACCAACTGAGCCAAATATAATGGTTAAAATTGATAACAAAGAAACGAGACCAAGCAGATAATTAATAGTGTCTATATGTTTTCTAAAAAAATAGACGAATATAATCCATAAAATTGAAACAAAAAAAACTTTTATTATATCCATATGCTTTTCTTTATTTTGATAAATTAATTTATTTAAGGAGGCTCTGAAAAACCAATAAATTTCTACTTTAAAATTTATTTTTTGCCTTGAATCCTGGATTCCCGCCTCCGCGGGAATGACAAAAGCTGTGTTTTTCAGAGGTTCCTTAAGAACAATATAACAATTTGACAATATAGTTCAACTAACTTTCAACTTTACAAACTTTACAAATTTACAAACTTCGTTTATTCCTCCACAAATGTAACCACATCCTCCCCACCAATTAATCCGCTCAAAACTTCAATATTAATATCCCCCCTCAATCCTACTTCCACAAACACATCTCTCAAAACTTTATCTTCCAAAACCTGCACATATTTTTGTTCATCTTTTTCTTTCAAAGCTTGAAAAGGAATTATTATAGCGTTATCTTTTTGCGCGGTGATAATGTCAAGATTAGCGGTCATTCCCGGTTTAATTATTACCGAGTTGCCTGTAAAAATTGTAGTCGTCTTATAATAAATCACCCCGGAGATTTCCGTTTGGGCGGGATCTATTTCAGTAATTGATCCCGTAAATTTTTTATCTGGACCCAAAGCGTCAAAAGTAATTTCCACTTCATCGTCAATTTTAACTTTCGCAATATCAACTTCAGAAATATTAGCTTTAATTTCAAAATTCTCCGAAGCGATTATGGAAATGAAATTAACCGCTGAAGTTATTGTCTCTCCGACCTCGCCATTGATTTCCGTTATTATTCCACTTTGCGGAGCGGTCAAAATTGAATCGCTAATTTGGCTTTCTATTAAGCTAACACTCGCCCGCGCTTCTTGAACCTGGGCCGTATATAATGAAATTTCAGAATAACTTGGTTTTGCCGTTTTCAACGCCAACTGATCTTGCGCTTGTTTTAACGCTCCCTCGGCAGATTTAACGGAATTTTCTGCCGTATTTATTTTACTGTTTATTAAAGCCTGCGTTGCGGCTAATGATTCTTGAGATAAATTCAAAGCGCTCTCCGCGGAATTTACCGTTGCCTGCGCGCTATCTAAACTTGTCTGATTCGTAACTTTTTGAGTTGAGATATTTTGCTCGGCAGTAGTTAAG
>JAGLIN010000105.1 GCA_023142975.1 Candidatus Parcubacteria bacterium | reverse complement strand
TACTATGTAGTATCATAGTATAGTAAACTTGTTGCTATTTAACATTTGTCCTATACTTAAAGTAAGAATTTAATTCTTAACTTAAGCATATGATCAATATTGAAAGAATTTTAAAAGAGGATAGATTGATGAGAGCTACTATTGGATTATCATTAATTGGATTTGAAAATCTTTGTGATGAATTTGTAAAATCTTATTGGGAGATAAAAGAACGACAATATAAGAAAGGAATTAAGAGTGGAACAAGACAACGGAAACCTGGTGGAGGTAAAAAGGGAAACTTGTCAACAATGCAACTGAAGCTATTTTTCATTCTCTTCTATTTCAAGTGCTATCCAACGATGGATTTAACAGGAATATTTTTTGATTTAAACAGATCAAATGTAAAACGCAGTATTGATAAACTAACTCCAGCGTTAGAAAGAACTTTTGAAAAAACTTTATCTCTGCCAAAAAGAAAAATTAGAACCTTAGAAGAATTTATAGAATTAATCCCAGAAGCAAAAGATTTGTTCATAGATGGAACCGAAAGACCAATTCAAAGACCAAAGAATTCTAAAAAGCAAAAAGATAATTATTCAGGGAAAAAGAAAACTCACACTAAAAAGAATCTTGTAATTAGCAGTGAAAAGAATAGAATCGCTTATCTTGGAAAAACAGCTAATGGAAAAAAACATGATTATGCGATGTTTAAGAATGAATTTGATCCTAAAAATATTCCTAAAAAGATAGCTCTTTGGATGGACAAAGGATTTATCGGTATTCAAAAGGATTACCCTAATGCTGTCGTTGTGATGCCAAAGAAAAAACCTAAAGGCAAAGAATTATCTGACTATGATAAAGAACAAAACAAAACTATTTCTGGTATTCGTATTTTGTCTGAACACGCTATTGGCGGAGCTAAGAGATTAAGGATTGTTACTGATAAATTTAGAAATAAATCAGACAAGTTTAATGACAAGGTTATGCTTCTCTCTTGCGGACTCTGGAATTATCAACAAGATTATTGCTAATCCCAGAATTCATAAGAGATTTTGAACTTATGAGTTATTAAGCAACAGGTCTAATAAAGTCATTGTCTATTTCAAATTCTTCACATAGTCTAGCAATTGAATATTTTATCCCTTTATTATTCTCAAGAAATTCTAATACTTTATTCTTGAGATTATTATTTATCACTTTTATCCCTCCTTTACTTACTTACAATCTTACCAAACCAACAAAAAATGTCAAATTTTTTTCTCTACCTAAAACCATTTCTAATTGCCCTAATTTCAAGTCTCATTTTTACAAAGGTGCTTATTTTGTTTGGCAGAAAATATAAACTATACGACAAAATAAAAGAAAATAAAATTCACAAAAAAAACATCGCCAGATTTGGCGGAGTGGCGATTATTATTTCTTTTTTAATAGCAATATTTCTAAGCGGGGATTTAGTCTTTGATAATTTAAAATGGGGAGTAATTATTTCTTGCGTAGTGATTTTATTTTTTGGTATTTGCGATGATTTAAAAAATCTATCTTGGAAAAAACAATTGTTAGGACAAATAATTGTAGTTCTAATAATGATTCATGCAGGACTAAGCGTTGATTATATTGCTAATCCATTTGGAGGTGCAGAGTTTAGATTAGACGCTTTGCAATATTCAATATTCAATATTCAATATTCAATCCTAGGTTCACTATTTATTCTATTCTGGATTATCGGATTTATGAATGTAATAAACTGGTTAGACGGGTTAGACGGACTTGCTGGGGGAGTGGGATTTATTGGGGCGATAACTTTATTTTTTTTAAGCATTTCTAATTTAGTAAACCAGCCTCCGCTCGGAATAATTTCTATTGCTCTCGCTGGAGCGATTTTAGGATTTTTGTTTTATAATTTTCATCCCGCCAAAATTTTTATGGGGACGACAGGATCAATGTTTCTAGGATTTATACTTGCTGTCCTTGCAATTTTCTCTGGCGGGAAAATCGCTACTGTTTTATTAATAATGGGATTTCCAATTTTAGACGCAGGCTGGGTAATCATCCAAAGAGCAAAATCTGGCAAATCCATTTTCAAAGGCGACGCTCGTCATTTGCATTACAAACTTTTAAAACAAGGCTGGTCGCAAAGAAAAGTGGTTTTATTTATTTATTTAATTTGTCTATCGTTTGGTATTTCAGCAATTGTTTTTCAGGATTTAAATAAAATATTTTCTTTGGTGGTTTTGTTTGTTTTTTTCTACGCTGTCTGTTGGCTCCATAGTCTTCGCAGAGCTATGGAGCCGTGATGCAAGTTTGATTTGTTGGCTCCATAGTCCCGAAGGGCTGTGGAGTCCGAATGCAAGCCAATTATACAAAATAAATTTAGAGAAATAATAAAAGTTCGCATTTGGGCTCCACAGCTCCACTGCGGTGGAGACTATGGAGCCAACACATTTATTTATTTGACAGAAAGCTGATTGACTGGTAGGATTTAATTATTATGGCAACAAGAACCATAACTGACTGAGATTAGAAGGGTGCCGAAGTAGCTGGCAAGCAGACACTCAAATTTGGGTGAAGCTGGCTATATGGCGAATTGGAGTAAATTGAAATTTTGACGGTTGGTCTTGTCTTTAATAAGATTTCTTTTTTACTTAAACACTCGGTGAGTAGACTCTGCTTTTCTACAGAACCGTAATCATCGCAAAATTGCGATGTTACTGAAGGAGGAGGTGAAAATATGGAGCGTTCGCTTATGGAGAGAACAGCAGCTTGAACGCACATGGTAACGAACGCTAAGTTTTTACTTAGTGCTTTGCTTGCCCACGCAAGAACAAAAAAGCCAGTTGAGGAGGTGAAAAATCAAAGCTGGCTCCCAATTTCTAAAAACTTTTTTTAAATATAAAATAAAATTATGATTGCAGTTATTAAAACAGGCGGGAAGCAGTATAAAGTTTCTCCGAAGGATAAATTAAAAATTGAAAAGATTGAAGGTGAAGAAGGCGCGAAGATTGTTTTTGACGAAGTTTTGTTAACTTCTTCAGAAGATGGCAAAGATGTAAAAATCGGCGAGCCAATGCTTAAGGATGCTAAGGTAGAAGCGGTAATTTTAAAACAAGGCAGGGCGAAAAAAGTTGAAGTTGTCAAACATAAAGCGAAGAAGAGATATAATCGCAGAGCGGGACACAAGCAGTTTTTTACGGAAGTGGAGATATTAGGTGTATAATTTATAATATTTGATTTTGAAAAAAGACTTTCTGTTTAGAAAGTCTTTTTTGTTTTATTAAATTTCAGTTGTCATTCCTGCGGAGGCAGGAATCCAGTTAATCTCAATAAA
>JAGLIN010000104.1 GCA_023142975.1 Candidatus Parcubacteria bacterium | reverse complement strand
GGCTTGTCCAACCACAGGATAAGATTGTGGTTCGCTACGCTCACACAATCTATCCTTATTCGTTAGCCAGTCAACGGTGTCTCTACACATCATCTCATGTCAGTCCCTTTTAATTGTTGCGATTGAACTCAGCTTTTCCAGAAAGCTCATGGCCAAGCACAGCCCAGTTGCCTCTCATTTGACTAACCAATGGTTCCCCCTCGGCATGAACAAACCTAACTTTTCCAACTCCAAGGATTGCTCGTCCGAGACTTTGTGGCACTTCGTAGATATATGTTAACCCGTCTTCATTTACAAACACCTGCTTAACAATAAAAGCAGTGCCAGGTTCTCCATCTGGGTCTGTAATATTACCATGCATAGATATCCCATACTTTCCTTTACTAATCTTGCAGGAACCTTTCACCTCCACCGGTTGCTGCTGGCCGTCTGGTTGGTATTGAGTCACAAATATCCAGTCACCAATTACCATATTTGCCAAGTGCTCAACATCCCTAAAATTTTGTCGTATTTGGGCAATTTCAGGGTCTGCTTCATACCGCGCACCCCTTAAAGCTTCTGGTCTACAATATGAAAGGAATGAGACGATCCCAACTAACACGAAAATCAGGGTTATCATTGCGACAACAATAAGTCCTCGCTGTTTCTCAAATTTTACGGCAGCAATTCCGAAAATGACTTCAACTAAAAGTACTACGAGTACAAAGAATCATAGAGGGTTCGTGACAGCTTCGATAATAGAAATACTTTCATTTTTCATTTTAAGATCTCCTTTCATATAGACTATCAATATCACAATTGGCTAACGCCAAAATAAGCCGCTGGAACATACGGCGCACTGTATTTCAATATTTTAAAAAACTTATTGCGAGCACCAAAAATTCAAATTCGCCAATCGCTGTTCCAGTCAGCTTGATTTTTTTGTTATACCGTTACTTACGCAATATTTAAAAATCTAAATCGAGAGTAACAGGAAAATGATCAGAAGCTTCAAGTAAATCATTTTTAAAAGGTTTTGCTTCTTCATTTTCAAACGGATTCCATATTTTATATGGAGAATTACCATTTGCTTTTATACCAGATGAAATTAGAATATGATCAAGAAGTACGTTCACGTATGTTTCGGTAATACGGTCTTTAAAACGAGCCGTAGATGGTTTCCAACCTTTATACGTCCATTTAGGTTTTCCTGTGAAGTTACGCAATATCAGATTAGGACTAAAAATATCCCCAATAATTATCTCTACTGCGCTCCGTCCGTATTTAAATTCATAATAATCCATTCCTGGCCCATCATTAAAATCACCCATTAATATAACGTCACTTCCTTCTTTTAACCACACATCAACTCGTCTGCGGATCCATTCGCATTCAGCTAGTAATTTTAAACGATTGCGATGTGATTCTCTCTCCCAGTGCAGTAAATCCATATTACTAAAAATACCTTTTGATTTAGTATGTGCTACAATGATTTTAAATTCCTTATTATTAATTTTTACTCTTGCTTCCAAGGGAGGGCGGTAATTTTTATAAACTTCTTGGATACGATCATTATCAGTATCATAGTAAAATTCACCATCAAATTGAGGATTACTTCTAGAATTAGAATCACCATCGGGTGAATGACATACTGTTATTTTATTGGGATTATAAAGAATAGCAATTTCTTGCGTTCCAGCTGATATATAGCCAGTAACTACTCTATTAGTAGGTAAATTTGCATTATTCGCAAAATTTTCGAGTTTTGTGATTGTCGATTCTTGACCATCGGCAGATGTATTAGGGGCTTCGACAACACCTATTAAATCAGAGTTGAGTTGATTAAGTACATTAGAAATTGCAGAAAGTCTCTTCTGTTCGTCAATCCCTGTTTTAAGTGAGTTGTCTTTGTTGAAAAGATGATTAAACCATTCAATATTATAGGAGCAAATACGTAGTAACATAATTTATTCTCCCATCCATTATTTAAATTTTTTAGGTTCGTTGCGTTTCAGCTGGCACATGTTCCTCGCGATCCGCTGAAAACGCCTTGTTAGCTGATTTCCAAATACTACTTTCTTTTTGAACTGTTTTGCAGCAGCAATGGGTATTTCTCAAAAACCTCAACAATATATGCGATTTTTTCACCAGTTATGATCACAAACATACTTAAATCATTGAACTTTGAGAAACAGTCTATAATTCCAGGGCTAAAATTTTGTAGAAATAAGGCAAGAA
>JAGLIN010000103.1 GCA_023142975.1 Candidatus Parcubacteria bacterium | reverse complement strand
ATCTCAACATAATTTGGCTTCAAAATATTATCGCGATGGGTTATGCTTCTCATCAGCGCCATATGAGTTCCTTCCGCCGTCACAAAATCAATCGCCAAATTTTCTCCCGCGTAAAGGTAATCATATCCTGCCGATTTTATCCAATGCCAAGGAGTTATCCCGCTTGGACTATTGTGATCAAAATATTGGAACTTAAACATATCATCTACCTTCGCCGCCGCCGCCGCGGTAAGTTTGTCATTAGCTTTAAGCGGCAAAAGTCCAGATTCTGCTCTTGATTTATTTGTCAGCTCTATCATTCTCTGCGCCGTAATATCAGCGGCAATCGCCGCTTGTCCGCAATTTGCAAAAGAAAAAACAAGGAGCATCAATACAATCCATCTTTTTGCGCTTTTTATATTTGTTTCTTTTATTATTTTTGTTTTTGTTTTCATTGTATTTTAAACAAAAAAAAAGGCTTCATCACCCTTTTTTTTATTTATAATATTTTAACTACTATGCCTACAGTATACACTATTTTTTGGGGTTTGTCAAGATGCCGTATGAGACCCGAAATATCAGAGCGGAGTGTTGAACGAGCGAAGCGGAGTTCAACTGAAGCTTCAACGAACAGTAGAACTACGCTGCGGCTCGTTCTACACTCCGTGTTTTTTTATTCCGCTATCGTTCGTTCTATACTCCGTGTTTTTTATTTAACTATCATTCGTTCTATACTTCAAGAACGTATCCATCTCTTGACAAATCTTAGAAATCATATATAATTCATCTTAATGAAACTAGGAGGTCGGAAGTATAGCGATTTTCTAATCGGGCTGAAGAAGGCAACATCTCTCTCCTCTTTCCGTAGAATTAAAATTTTGCGGAATCTGTCGGTTTTAGCCCGTATAATTTAGAAATTGCTAGCTTCTGGCCTTCTGGTTTTTTTTGTTGCTTTTTTTTGTTTTTGGTGGTAAGCTTTGTTTATAAAAAGGAGGCGTAAGAATTGAGAATTTTAAAATTAGTTCGTGGAAAATTGGAGGAAATAAAAAAAGGGATAGTTTCAGTTTTTAGGTCGTTTCTAATTCATTGTAAAATAATAGACTCACCTGAAATTAAATACCTTAAAACATTAGATCGCGGTTGTAAAAAATTGAAGGATTTAAAACGAGAATAACCAAGGATATAATCTAAAAAATCTCTTTAAATAAAGAGATTTAATTTTTATCTGAATAAAAAATGTACAAAAAATCAAAACTAAAAAATGGCGTGAGAATTATTTTGGCTCCGATGAAATCAACTAAAACGGTTACCGTTTTAGTAATGGTCGGAACGGGATCCAAAAATGAAAACGAAAAAAACAGAGGCATCTCCCATTTTTTGGAACATATGTTTTTTAAAGGCACAAAAAAACGACCAACTACTTTGGATATTTCAAAAGAATTAGATAGCATCGGCGGGATTTATAATGCTTTTACGGGAAAAGAATGCACCGGCTTTTGGGCAAAAGTTGACAGTAAACATTGTGACTTAGCTTTAGATGTTGTTTCAGATATGCTTTTAAATTCAAACTTTGACGCTGATGAAATCAAAAGAGAGAAAGGAACTATTTTAGAAGAATTGAATATGTATCTTGATAATCCAATAATGCATGTTTCAGATTTGTTTGAAAATTTGTTATATAAAAAACAGCCGCTTGGCTATGATGAACTTGGAAACAAAAAAACTATATCTTCTGTCGTCAAAAAAGATTTTTTAAATTATTATAAAAAATATTATACTGGCAATAATACTGTTATTGTAATTGCCGGAAATTTTAACGAAAAAGAAATAAAAAACAAAATAAAAAAATATTTTAATATAACAAGAAAAAACGCGACAAAAAAATATAACAGGACTTATGATAAACAAACTAAGCCAAACATTTTTTTGGAACACAAAAAGACAGACCAGACTCACTTATGTTTGGGCGTAAGAGGATATAATGTAAATCATAAAGATAAATATATTTTAAGTGTTTTAAGCATAATACTCGGAGGAAATATGAGTTCGCGGTTATTTATTTCTGTAAGAGAAAAAAGAGGACTGGCTTATTATATTTATACTTCTTCCGAAACTTATAAAGATGTTGGATATCTTGTCGCGCGGTCGGGTGTGAATAATAAAAAATGTTTAGAGGCGATAAAAATTATTTTGGATGAATTTAAAAAAGTAAAAGAAGAAAAAATAAGCGCGGAGGAAATAAAAAGGGCAAAAGATTATTTAAAAGGACAAGCTATAATTTCTTTAGAGTCTTCAAATTCCGTAGCAAATTTTTTTGCCGGACAAGAATTGAGCACTGGAAAAATTTTGACTCCAGAAGAAAAGTTTGCTAAAATAGACGCAGTAACAGCAGATGATTTACAGAGAGTCGCGCGAGATATATTTGTTAATGATAAATTAAATTTAGCGCTAATCGGACCGTTTAAAAATAAGAAAGCGTTTGAGAAAATTTTGAAATTCTAATAAATTTCTATCTGTCATTGCGAGGAGTAAAATTATCCGAAGGATAATCGAACGACGAAGCAATCCCGCATCTAAGCCAATAATCTTTTGCTTTGGAATCCTTGCGCATAGTTACGGGATTGCTTCGTCGCCTTCTCACTCACTGCGTTCGTTCGGGCTCCTCGCAATGACAGATTAATTATCACTTAAAAATATGCAAAAACAAACAATAGACATTTCTTACGAAAGTATTTTAAAAGTAATCTTAGTTTTATTCGCGCTGTATTTTCTTTTCCAGTTACTAAATATAATTTTTATTATTTCTATTTCCGTCATCCTCGCTTTAATCGCCAACCCCGCTGTTGATAAAATGCAAAGAAAAAAAATCCCCCGAGTAGCTGGCGTTTCAATTTTATTCTCAATAGCTTTTGCTGTAATTGGTTTGGTTATTTATATCGTAGTGCCTCCACTTGCAAAAGAAGCAGGACAACTTGCATCTCAACTTCCTACTTATTTAAGTAGCGTTGGTCTTGATTATTCTGTAATCAAAGAACAATTTTTAAATTTTTTCAGTTATGGAACATCGGAGTCCTCACAAAATGCTTTACTTAGAGTGGGCGAATCAATAGAAAGCGCAACCTCAAGCACCATTTCAAAAATATTTAATATCTTAGGCGGATTTCTTTCCGCTGTGCTTATTTTAGTAATTTCATTTTATTTCATTGTTGAGGAAAAAGGAATTGAAAAATTTGTAAAAACAGTAATTCCTTATGATTTCCGTTCACAAGCAATGAGAATTATTAAAAAAGTTGAATCTAAATTGGGAAAGTGGTTTATTGGTCAACTCGCCTTAGGACTTATCGTCGGACTTTTATCATATATTGGACTTAGCGTCTTGGGAGTTCCCTACGCTTTGGTTCTCGCAATTATCGCTGGCTCAATGGAACTAATCCCCTACATCGGACCAACCCTCGCCAGCATTCCCGCAATCTTAATCGCTTTCACTGTTTCTCCTCTGCTTGCGCTTTTAACTTTTATTTTATATTTCCTTATCCAGCAATTTGAAAATTATTTAATCGTCCCAAAAGTTATGGAAAGATCGGTGGGCCTTCATCCGGTTATTATAATAATCGCCATGCTCATCGGCGGCCAGCTCGCTGGAATTTTAGGAATAATCCTGGCAATTCCAGTAACAACGATTGTTTCCATTATTCTGGAAGATATGTATGGGAGCAAGAAATAGTTAGGGCGTTTTATCTCAGAACCACAAAAAAAGCTCCCTAACGGGAGTTTTATGTAAGTTTGAAAAAAAACTTCCAAAATGGAAGCTTGTGATTGTTGTTTAAATGATTATATTTTTTTCCCTTTATCTGTGGTTGTATAAATTCTTGCTCCTCCTTCGTTATTTGAGCTTAGTATAAAGCTCTTATTTTCCAAATTATTTACTGCAATATTAATGTTTCCTAAGGTTATTTGTTTTCTTCTTCTTCTTTTCTCCTGAACTT
>JAGLIN010000102.1 GCA_023142975.1 Candidatus Parcubacteria bacterium | reverse complement strand
CCGTGAGAAAGAGGCTATGGTTTATATTTAATTTAATTTAAATATCACTATGGAAAAAACAAATTTAAGCGAGTCACTGAAAAAATTGGAAGAAATAGCGAGGTGGTTTGAATTGCAGGAAGAAATTGATGTTGAGAAGGGATTGGAAAAAGTGAAAGAGGGAGCGAAGTTAATTAAGACGAGCAAAGAAAGGCTGAGAAAAGTTGAGAATGAGTTTGAAGAAATTAAAAAAGAGATGAAAGAGAACGAAGATTGGTAAAAAGTGATTTTTAAACTGGTTTAAGAAATATTTATTTTAAAATCATCAGTGTTAAATCTCTTTGGCAATTTTATATCCCGATCTTATTGCTCCTTCAAATCCTCCGCAGGGAAAAGTCCATGCAGACGCAAAGTATAAATTTTTTAATGAACTTTTATTTTTAAATCTGTCAAATCCTGCTTGTCCAATTTTCTGCGAAAAACCATAGACGGCCCCCTTTGGATTTCCAGTATATCTTTCCATTGTTTTTGGTGTTCCAAACTCAACTATCTCAATATGTTTTTCTAAATCAGGTAAATAATTTTGCAGAAGATCGAAGATCTTTTTCAGCTCTTCATCTTTTTTCTTTTTGTATTTCTCTTCGGGCAAATTCCATCTTTCATAATTATCCAAAAAAGTTATACAAAGCACAGCTTTTCCCTTTGGCGCCGCAGTTTTATCAATATTTGAATGAAAAGCAAGGATGAGATCTTTATAAAAATCATCTTTTAAATCATTGATAAACACGAGATAAGAATTTTTAAATTTTCTGTTTATTTCCTCAATGCTGGTATTAAGTCCGATGTAAATTTGAGAAAGGGTTGTTCCAATTTTTAATTTATTTATCTTCTCTATTTCTTGTTTGCTTCCGTCCCAATTTTTTAATAGTTGTTCGTAAACAATAAAAGGAGAAGCGCTGGCGATAATTTTTTTGCCATAATAGGACTGTTTCTTTGTCTCAACTCCTATCGCTGTTTCATTTTCTGCTAAAATCTTTTTCACTTCTGAATTATTTAACACTTTGCCGTTATTTTTTTCAATGACTTCTTTTAGGGCAATAGCAACATTTTGCCCGCCGTCTTTTATGTAATATCCTCCATCAAAATAATACCCATAACTGCCAATAAATGGAATTAAGCATGAAATATTTAGGGAATCGCCATAATATCCCTTAAGTTGCATAAGCGCTGATTGCAGTTTTTTATTTTTTGTGCAAAGATTGAGTATTTTTTGTAAAGGAATTTTATGAGAAAACATCAGGAAGGGAATAAGAAACGGAGCAAGACATAAAAATATCGCAAAAAATATTTTATTGGATGCCACGGTTTTATCCCACCAGTAAAATTCGCGCCCGATTTTCCAGATAAGAAAAAACCAAAGATAAATGCCTAATTTTTCTTTGGGAAATTGTTTTATCAGTTGTTTTTTAAAATCTTTTATATCCCCGTTTTTTACCTTTAGTTCATAATCAGAACAAATCGCTTCATAAAGATATCTGTGCTTTACAAATTCTAATTCATCATAAATCCCGCATTTTTCAAGAATGTTTTTATAGAAAGTTTTGTTTATTCCGCCCGTTTGATGAAGCGCGATATCGAACTTAAATTCTTTCCTCTGAAAACTTGTCGCAAATCCGCCAGTTTGATAATGCTTTTCCAATACTAAAACTTTTTTACCTTCTCTGGCTAAAATCGCTCCAGCGCTTAATCCGCCCAAGCCCGAACCGATTATAATGACATCGTATTTTTCCATTTTATTTTAAGTTGAAACAATAAATCCGTTTTTTTAATTTCTTGCGAGAACTATTTTGTAAATAATTCCCTTTATTTTTAAATCTCAATTCTCGTTTTCCATAACTGACCTTAGTTTCAATAGAACACTTTTTGTAAATGGCTTGCTTAACTCACCACTTTTCATCCATTCAAAATATTCCATTTCAGTTTTATTATTATCTATTTTTCTGTAAGTATATTTCACATGGTAATTTCCATCTAAATCAGTTAATGTAAAAACTTTATTTTTTTCAAATTCCATGACCCTATAGAAATCCCAATCTGAATTTCCCCCACGATTTTTATACCTGGTATTAATTTTGGGAGGATATTCTTCCGAGAGTTCCTCTATTATTGAAGGAATCCACAGATGAGTATGTTGAGGGCTTGTTGTAAATTTAAAAACTTTTTCAACCGGCTTGTTTATGATAATTGTGATTTTATTATATTTCATAAAATGGAATTAATCTAAAATTTTATATCCCATCTCTATTGACCGAACCCCACCAACAAGCTAAGATAGTATCATAATACCATAATATCCGTTTTATGCCCAATCAAATATCTAAGGAAACAGAAAAACTGGTAAAAGATTATAAAGAAGCGTTGAATTTAGAGAAGAAGTATAATGAGACCAATGAGGAGAAAGTGAAAGTTCTTCAGGTTTCCAGCAAAATCGCTTTTTTATATGAAAGAGTAAGAAATGCCGTAGACTATAAAGAAGAGCATTTGCTTCGAAAAAATGCCGTGGAAAGAATATTGAAACGAAGATTAACAACAGAGAAAAACGAGCTTGATGTTGCCAAATTTTTAATGTTTGAATTGATTAGAGCAAGATATTTGCCGAACGACAAAATTCCCGAGAAAAGAATAGGGGAAATAGAAAAAATAATTGAGAAATACACACTTTTGATTAATAAAATTCCAGAAGAAACCGACGAGAAAGAAAACAGCAATGAGTATTTATTTAATTGGATTACGGAAATGGCTTCTTGCGAGATAGAAGAAAAGATAGCTCCTTGCAAAAGGGAAGACGCAATCGTTAATTTTGCCGATCAGATAATAGATAGGAAATTAAAAGTGCCAAAAAGATTGATGAGCGAGGAAGACAAAAAAAATCAGATCTATATCGCTGTTTTGAAAAATTTAACAAAGTCCGATTTATCTTTAATTAGATATCGGCTTTTTAAAATTAAGCATCCTGAATGGTTTTTTGCTCCCTCAGAAGAATTGATTATAAAATTAGCGCAGAATATAGATTCGCTGGTCAATAAAATTGACAAAGAAATAAATCATCCCTTAAGTGAAAACTTTTCCAGATTTGTCAGAAAAAATCTTGCTTATTTTACTGTTTTGGAAAATGTGATTTCTAACAATATAAACAGTATAGACAAAATAATCTCTCACCATTTCCATTTGGAAGATGCGGTCAAAGAAGCATGCGTGAAAAAATACAGAGAGGCAAAAATAAAACTTCGCCGAGCCGCAGTGAGAAGCATTATTTATATTTTTGCGACCAAAATGGTCTTGGCTTTTCTTTTAGAATTTCCTTTTGACAAGTATATTATAGAACATATTAATTATTTCGCGCTGGGAATAAACATTTTTTTCCCGCCTCTCCTGATGTTTTTGATTGTCGTGACAATTAAGGTTCCTAGTAAAAAAAATACCGACCTTATTGTTGTCGGAATAAAAGAAATGCTTTATGACAAATACGCCAATCCGCCGTTTATAATGAAGGGGCTTTTGTCCAAAGGATCTCTCTTTTTAAAAGCATTTAGATTCTTTTATATCGTGCTATTTTTTGCTTCTTTCGGATTGATAATTTTCGCGCTTAGAAAAATTGATTTTAATGTTGTTAGTATTGCTTTATTTTTATTTTTCCTCTGCGTAGTTAGTTATTTCAGTATCAGAATCCGCCAAAACGCTAGAGAGCTCGTCGTTACAAAAAGAAAAGAGGGAATCGTTTCTTTTTCTATTGATTTATTTTCAATTCCTATTTTACAAATGGGACAATGGTTTTCCACAAAACTTTCCAACATAAATGTTTTTGTTTTTATTCTTGATTTCATCATTGAAGCGCCGTTTAAAACATTCGTGGAGATATTTGAGGGATGGATTTATTATATAAAAGAGGAGAGAGAGAAAATATATTAAATTGAAAATTTCTTGCTCTGTGTCATTCCCGCGGAGGCGGGAATCCAATTAATCTCAATGAACAATATTTTTCGTATAATTTTATTAAGTGAGACTAACTGGATTCCAGACATTTTTTCTAAAGCTAAAGCTTTAGAAAAAATTCTGGAATGACAAATCCATAAAGAGATAAAATAAACTGATGATTATTAAAGATAAAATTTGAGGAAAGATTGAGATTAAAGATAGGCTGGTTAAAGAAATTATTTTAGATGAAGATTTTCAGAGGATGAAAAAGGTTTCTCAGCTTGGAATTTTTAAATATTCTTTTTTATATGGATTAAAATTTAGTAGATTTGAACACAGTGTTGGGGTTTATTATTTATTAAAAAAGTTTGGAGCAAATGAAGAAGAATGTTTGGCTGGTTTATTACATGATATTTCACATGGCGCGTTTTCTCATGTTTTAGATATAGTTTTTGATGATGATGGAAATGAAGAATACGCGGATAGTATTTTACTTGAAAAAATTTCTGATTCTAAAATAGGCAAGCTTTTGAAAAAGAATAAATATGATCTTGTAAAAGTTGTAAATAATTGCGGCCATACTATGCTTGACAAAGAGCTTCCGGACATAGCGGCGGATAGAATTGATTATATGCTAAGAGATCCGCTTGGAATGAACCCTCAACTTGTAAAAAAAATTACTGATTCTTTGGTTATTAAAAATAAAGAATTTGTTTTTAATAATTCTTTTTTCGCAAATCT
>JAGLIN010000101.1 GCA_023142975.1 Candidatus Parcubacteria bacterium | reverse complement strand
GTTATATTCAATTCGAAAGCCTGCCTTAAAACAAAGCTTTTAAAGTTAGTTATTGATTCTCTTTCTATGGGTGTAGATTTCAATATACGGCTTATAAAAAAGAAAGAAAGTGGAGTACTTGAATCAGTACGTGTAGATGGAGTACCACATTTCTTGCTAAGAGATCATCACTATTGGCCTTTGTTTAGAGATAATCGTAAGAAAATTGAGATGTTTGCAAATCAAAGATTAGATTTGGAATTTTATGAAAAAAGAGATGGAACTGCTTATGGGGATGAAACTAATAAAAACAAAATTTTTGATCCCGAGAAGGTCAAATCAACAATTTTATTGATTTTAAAAATAATAAAAGAACATTCAGAAGAATTTCCATTTCACTATTGGGTTGGTTTTAAAGGCAACCAATATGTGAGTGGGGGTGAAGAAGTATTCATAGATGATAAAAAAACATGGATCGATGGTACGTGGGATGACTGTTATTATATGCTAGATGGCAAAAAAATTGATTTAAAAAAAGAAAAAAAGGAATTCTCCGCTCATCGTGTGATACACGAAAAAATTGGCGATGTCTGGACAGATAAAAAAGGTGAAAAAGTAATCATCGTAATTAAAAAAGATTCATTATATGATTTCTATAAGACTACACTGAATGACATACTTGTTATTTGTGATTATGCCCTAAAACATAACTACTTCATACAAGGCTATCAGGGATAGAGAGAACGGCAGGCTTTCGAACTCTTCGTCGCTTCGCTCCTTGTCGATTTATGACATTGGTTTCGAGAATATAACAAAGGGCTTTAAGATTCGCTACGCTCATCCAAATTTTTCTTACAGAAAAACTTCTCAAAGCCCCAGAAGTTATATTCAAGTGCCCCCTCGCTAAAAAAGAGATATATCGGAAAGTGCCCACCTTAAAAACAAATATTTAAATAGCTTAATCAATAATTAATTTTTATGGACAAACGCATCGTTATTTTTTTACTAATTTTTATCGTTGGATCACTCGCGGGTATAGTTGGGTATTCAAACGCTAAAATAACTACTTTTGAAGAATGTGAGAATGCAGGTTGGCTTGTTCGTAGTATAAAGGTATATGACTATGTAGGTGACTATGGTTCTATTGAGAAAGAATGTACATTATGGACGGGTAAGAATTTTGTAAAACAAAGAGTGCAAGAGGAAGAAAATAGTCCTAAAACCCAATGTTGCGAAGAATGTAAAACAGCATTCAATAAAAGTCCTGTTGGTTTTGAACCAGAAATAGCAATGTGCGGAAAGTTCAACAGCGGACAACCGATAAACGAAAATTGTGAATTATTTTTTGAAAATAATCCTATGAGCGTTTCTGCATGTAAAAGTTATTTGGATATTAAAAGGGCTATTGAAATAGCTACGGCTCATCTAAGTTTTCCTACGACGGTCGTTGAGGTAGAAAAATTAGAATGTTATGGCTGTTTTTCTATAACACTTCAAAGAGATGATAACCAACATCAATTCACTACAACACTTAATGATTGGAAAATTACAAACTAAATAAACTTGATTGAAAAATATGGACACAAAAAAATTATTGTCAATAGGAATAGTAACCGGATTAATAATCATTGTAATTTTTAGTTATTTTAATTTTGGATTCTATGATGGAGTCATTGCTGCAATCATTGTAGGAGTAATTATTGCAAGAGAAGCAGACAATAGCCCAATAAAATACACGGTAATCTCCATACTGGCATACAACATGATTTACTGGACAATAATGGCATTCTTTGACCAGGATATGAAGATGGTATTGGGATACGAAAATAAAGCAATTCCGGGACTATTTGTAGGCACCATAATAATTATGATAATTCTCTTTTCGTTTATCGGGTCATTCAGTGCGTTTGTTGTTTATAACTTAAAGAAAAGTAAGTGAATTTTATGAACATCCTAAAAATAATAGTTGTTGCAGAAGACGAAATGTTTAATGGCTCAAAAAGCAAATACTTACTGGCTGTTGGAGGTATTTTCATCTTCCTTTCTTTGGTGATAATACATTACAGCAATTCAATAATATCTTTGTTTCCCTTTCAAAATAATATAAATGTACCGTATTATTTGATATCATACCTGATTGTTCTTATATTAGGACCATTAGTGACTTTAATAGCGTCTTATGATTTTATATGCAATGAAATACAAACCGGTTCAATAAGATATATTATCTCAAAAATAGACAGGACTTCGTTTATACTTGGCAAATTTTTGGCTTTGTCTTCTGTATTTACGGTCGCAGTCTTTATTATTGCCATAATTAGTTCGCTATACAGTCTGTTTCTTTTTAATAACGCATTTGAATTAGGAAAAATAATTCTTTTCGTGGTGATTTCAAGCCTCTACCTGAGTTGTTTTATAAGCGGTTTCCTGTTTATTTCAACACTCTCACCAGAGAGCAAAACAGCTCTTATTATGTCTGGTGTTTTTTTAGGCATTCTGATATTTGCGTTTTTTAAAGGAAACGGCAATTTTCTAAAATATCTTACACCTTATTTTTACGGGATAAGCAATATTGAATTATTCGGTGGGTTAACGCACAAATTTGAATTTTTTGAGTTATTGAAAACTATTTTTTTAATGATCGTTTACAATTCTGTGTTCCTGTCATTGGCTTCAATTGCCATTAAAAGGAGAGATTTATGACTTCAAATATTATCTCAACAAAGGGTTTGTATAAAAGATACGGATCTAAACCAGTCCTTAATGATGTCACATTAAATGTAGAAAGAGGAGATATCTATGGGTTCCTTGGACAGAACGGCGCAGGTAAAACAACAACTATCAAACTTTTGTCCGGTCTTTTGATACCTTCCGAAGGGAAGATAATTATAGATGGCATGGATATAGATAATGAATCGGAAAACATAAAAAATATCATAGGGCTAGTACCCCAGGATTCTAATTTTTATGATAAGCGAAGCGCATTGAGCCATATGCAATATTATGGACGATTAAAAGGTCTGAATAAAAAAGATGCAGCAGAGCAGTCAATCACATTGCTGGATAAGATTGGTCTGAAAAATGCAATGCATAAAAACATAGGTCATTTCTCACATGGCATGAAAAAACGTCTTGGAATTGCGCAGGCTCTTTTAAAAGATCCAAAGATACTTATCCTTGATGAACCCACAAACGGGCTTGACCCTGTTGGAATCCGGCAAATAAGGGATTTGCTTCACGAATATAATCGGGGCGACATGACAATATTCATTTCATCACATAATCTTCTGGAACTACAGGAAATATGCAACAGGGTAGGGATAATAAATAATGGCAAAATAATTGCTGAAGACAAAATAGAAAATATTCGCCATCTTGAATCTAACGGGGTTATAACTATTGGCATCTATAATCTTAATCCTAAAATCATAAACATAATCAGGAATTTGAAGTTTGTAGTCAAAACAGAATTGAGATCAGAATATGTTATAGATGTATTTGTCAATTCAAAAAAAGATGTAAAACCAGAAATCAATAAACTTATTGTTGAAAACAACGGGCAGGTTTTCAAATTGATAGAAAATTCATTATCGCTGGAAGATGCATTTATAAATGCCACAAAAATGCATTGAAGAGAAATGTCCAATCAGGGACATCATATGTGGAACTCTAATCCCTTCTGATCCTAAATAAGACATTATTTCTCTCTTAGGTTGCATGATTCGTTTTCCGATAAAGTTATCACTCATGAGTTAAATAACTCCCGAAATGTTTAAAAAACTATTGATTATATCAAAATTACAACAACCTGAGTCCAATAACAGTTGTTTTTGTGTCTCGTCTATCCCAATCGCAGTAAATTGTGGGCTATTAAACCCGGACGGGAATAAAGCATTGAGAATCATATCATTAGTCCAGTATTATCTTACGTCTGGAATTGATGTGTGCTTTGATTGCGCGAATATGTGTTTTTCTGGCAGAGGTGTATTATTTTGTTTTTAAAGC
>JAGLIN010000100.1 GCA_023142975.1 Candidatus Parcubacteria bacterium | reverse complement strand
TAATTAAATTTTGCGGACACCCTTTTATCCACGCTTCAATATTATCAATAACCATTTCGTTTCCGTTAAAAATAGAACTGTCAGCACTCCACGCAATATGCGGAGTCACAAGAATCTTTTTATGTTTTAATAATTTTTGATAATAATTATTGTAAATATCCCCCACTATCTCACTCGCGCAATCATCAGCAACTCCGCTTAAAATATTTTTATCTAAAGCTTCTATCATTGCATCAGCATCATATATTTCTTTTTTTGTAAAAGTTATAAAATAGGAACTTCTTTTTAAAGAGAAAAAGAAATTTTTGTCTAACAAATTATTTGTATCTCTTTCTGGGCTTAAACAATTAATTATTACATCAGCGTTTTTAGTTTTCTCCAATAAATTATCGTCCCTTTTAAAATATGTAACATTCATTTCAAAAGTTTTGCATAATTCACCAACTCTTGATCCAATATTGCCATTTCCTAAAATAGTCACATTTTTATTCTTAATACTTTGTGTTATTTCTGGCATCTCGCCTTTCGGTAAATTATTATTTTTAATAAATTGAGGAAATTTTCTAAATAGATTTAAAGTCATAGATATAACCCATTCTGATACAGCGTCTTTATTACAACCGGGACTATTTGCCAATGTAATATTATTTCTTTTCAATTGTTCAATATTAATACCATCAAGAGCAACAAATGGGTATGTTATAAAAACATTTTTTAATTTATTTAAATTATCTTTTAAGCCGAAGTTTCCACTACAAATAACATCCGCATCTTTTGCTCTATTTAACCATTCTTCTTTGGTAGCAGGAGAATTATTATAAAACTTAACATCGCCTAATTTTTTTAAGCGTTCTACTTGCTTTGGCGTAAAATCAAAATTTCTTATTACTACTATTTTTTTCATGATGTTTGTGAAAAATATCGTTTATTGAAACTTACTGGATTCCTGCCTCCGCAGGAATGACAAAACTATTTTGATATTTATCATTTGATATTTGAACTTTGATATTTGGTATTATTTCCTAACTTCTCCCCCCATCTTCCCCAACCCCCCAACAACCTTCTCCTGCACAACCCCGACCTCCTCATCCTTTAATGTCCGATCCTCAGCCTGATAAAAAATTCTAAAAGCAATACTCTTTTTGCCATAGCCAATTTCTTTCCCCCGATAAATATCAAACGGCTCAACACTTTTTATGAGTTCACCGCCAGCATTGAAAACAACTTTCTTAACATCATCCCATTCTACACCTTCATCAAACACAACAGACAAATCAAGCTCAATCGCTGGGAATTTATTTATTTTCTGAAAATTCTTTTCTTTGCTGTAAAATTCTAATAATTCCTCTTCATAAATTTCAAAATATGAAACTCTCGTTTCTATGCCAAAAGCATTAGAAACATTCGGATGAATTTCGCCGATTTTGCCGATTGTTTTGTTTTTATAAACTATTTCAGAAGACCTGCCTTTGTGCCAAAAAGATTCAGCAGATTTAATTTCTTGAAAACTTAATTCGCCAACCCCTAATTTACTCAGTAAAATTTCTACCCGTCCTTTTAATTCATAAAACAAAGTATCTTTAATATTTTTGTCAGCCACAATTCCCGCAAAAATTCTTTTCTCATCTGGTAGCAACGTTGGCTCCATAGTCTCCACAGAGCTGTGAAGCCCGTGTGCAAGCGGTTCGCATCCAGGCTCCACAGCCCCACTGCGGTGGGGACTATGGAGCCAACATCTTTTCAAATAAACCCTCCCCAACTCAAACAACGCAAAATCATCTCTGTATTTCAAATTCTTCTCCACATTTTTCAGAAGATAAGGCAAGACGCTCATTCTCATAAACTTATGTTCCTCGCTTAAAGGATTTTGAAGTTCAAGATGATCTTCTATTTTCAAACCAAGATTATTAATGTCTTTCTCACTCACAAAAGAATAATTATAAATTTCACAGAAACCAAGACCTTCAGAAATTACTCTCAGATCTTTTTCTAATGACAAAATTTTATCAGACGCAACCGATTTCATTTCAACCGTTGGTGCGACTTCTGGAATATTTTCATATCCGTAAATCCTACCGATTTCTTCAATAATATCATTTGTTTTTTCAATGTCTATCCTGCAAGTTGGAACTTTTATTTTTAGGATTTTATTATTTATTGCCACTTCAAAATCCAGTGATTCCAAAATTCTCATTACTTCTTTTTCAGCAACCTCAACCCCCAATAAATTTTTAATTCTCTCAAACTCAAATTCCAACTCTTTTTGCTTGGCTGGATTTGGATAAATGTCTATTATGTTTTCTTCTGCTTTTCCTCCCGCCAAATCCCCTGCCATCTCAATCGCTTTTGTTATCGCTGGCATTGTCATTTCTGGATCAATTTCTCTTTCAAATCTATATGAAGATTCTGAAGATAATTTCAACCTCTTTGCTGTTTTTCTAATATTAGTACAATCAAAATTAGCCGCTTCAAAAATTATGTTCTTCGTCCCCTCATCAACCGCCGTTTCCATCCCGCCCATCACTCCCGCAATCGCGATCGGATTTTTTTCATCCGCAATAACTAAATCATTTTCATTTAACTTATAAGTTTCCTCGTCCAACGCCAGAATCTTCTCGCCCTTTTTCGCTTTTCTAATAATTATCTTTCCGTTTAATTTATCAGCGTCAAACGCATGCATCGGCTGACCATAAGAAAGCATCACAAAATTCGTAATATCAACTACATTATTTATATGTCTTACTCCGCAACTTTCTAATTTATTTTTCAACCACACAGGAGAATCTTTAATTTCAACATCTTTCACAGCAACCGCCGAATATCTCTTGCATAAATTTTTTTCTTCAACCTTAATGCTTAAAGAGCTTTCTTTTAAATCTTGCTTAATACTTGCTACTTGATACTTAATACTCTTCTTTAACATCGCCGCTACTTCCCTCGCCACGCCAATATGACTCAAGCAATCATGCGCGCGATTCGGCAAAATATCAATTTCAAAAATTACGTCATCAAGATTTAGCGCTTCTTTTAACGGCGTTCCAACTTCTAAATTTTTATCTAAAACCATTATACCTTCATGATCATCTCCTAATCCCAACTCATCCTCCGCGCAAATCATTCCGTAAGAATCAACTCCCCGCACTTTTCTTTTTTCAATTTTAAACTCACCTGGCAATTCCGCGCCAACTAACGCTACGGCGACTTTCTGTCCAGCCTCAACATTCGGCGCGCCACAGACAATATTTAAAATCGCAGATTTTAGAGGCTTAGCCTCCACACTGGAGGCTAAGCCTCTAGAATCTCCCACATCAACTTTAACTAAGTTTAATTTATCCGCGTCCGGATGTTTTTTAATTTCTAAAACTTCGCCAACAACAACACTATTTAATCCTTCTCCTTGATAAATTATATTCTCCACTTCAAAACTATGCATCGTCAAAACCTCCGCCAACTTTTCTGGAGAGATATTTATATTAATGAATTCCTTGAGCCAATTATATGATATTTTCATATTAAATTTTTATTTAGTTTAATTGTCACTATTACTATTGACAAACAACGTTAATTGCATTAGACTATTTATAATATGGAGGTGCTGATATGCAGAAACAAAAAGGTATAAACTGGAATCTTCCAATAAGTGAATCTTTGGGACGAATTAAAGAAATAATTGAAGAAAAAAAGTCATTTAAAAGGTGCTCCTTCGGAATATACAGAATACCCATCAAAGATGAATATGAAGACATGGAGGAAGTTCTTGTAGTAAGGGGTCTTGTCATAGGGCATCAACTTTCAATGGCAAAAGCTGGGAACATGACTTTATCTCTGACAATGAGAATAGGAGAAAACGAAGAAACTTTTATTTTGACGGCAAGAGATTTCGAAAGTTTCATTGAATTTAATAATCGCGATTCTTATGAAATCATCTTTATAAAAAGAAAAGGTTATCTAAGAATTGAAAAATCATTTTGAAGGATTTATCCTTCTTTTTTTTGATTATTTCCGTTTTCGGGATGAAACCCTCGCTCCAAATCATGTTCAAATGTTTATATGTTAAAATGTTTACATGATTTAAAACTGTTCCAAAAATCTCAAATCCCCGCCATAAAATAATCTCACATCATCAACGCCATATTTAATCATCGCAATTCTGTCCAATCCAAAACCGAAGGCAAATCCTTCGTATTTATCTTCGGGAAATCCGACCGAGGTAAAAACTTTTTGATTAACCATCCCAGATCCTCCAAGTTCAATCCATCCCGTACCCTTACAAATTCTACAACCTTTGCCACCACAATATGGACAAGTGACATCACTTTCAAATCCTGGTTCTACAAAAGGAAAATAACTTGGCCTTAATCTTAATTTAGTTTTTTCGCCAAACAAATTCTTCATAAAACAAGCTATTGTTGATTTAAGATTGGCAACTGTTATTTTTTCTTTTTTGTCAACCATCAATCCTTCCACATGATAGAAATTTGACTCGTGTGTCGCGTCAGACGCTTCATAGCGAAAAACTCTGCCTGGAATAATAATTCTAAACGGCGGTTTATTTTCTTTCATAAATCTTACTTGCATCGGCGAAGTATGTGTCCGCAATAAATTTCCATCTTTCAGCCAAAATGTATCCCACAAATCTCTTGCGGGATGATTCTTTGGAATATTCAACGCATCAAAATTATGGAATTCATCTTCAACTTCCCGTCCCTCAACCGTTAAAAATCCCATTGATTTAAAAATCTCCTCTATCTCATATCTAACTTGAGTTAAAGGATGTAAATGTCCTTTTTGAATTTTCCTACCTGGATAAGTTACATCTATTTTTTCCTTCTCTTCAATACCACTAAACTCCAACTCCTTAATTCTTAATTCCTGATTCTTAATTCCCGATTCAATTTCTCCCCTTAATTTATTCGCCATCTCCCCGACTTCTTTCCTTTCATTTTTAGATAAATCTTTTACTCCACGCAAAACATTTGTTAGTTCGCTTTTGCGACCTAAATATTTTACTCTCAACTTTTCCAAATCAGCCAAGTTTCTCGCTTTGCTTATTTCCTTTAAAGCCAACTCTTTAATTTTATTGATTTGATTTTTCATTTTTATAAAACTTAAAACTTTTTTACCATGTCATCCCAGAATTTTTTTCTA
>JAGLIN010000010.1 GCA_023142975.1 Candidatus Parcubacteria bacterium | reverse complement strand
TCTCTTCTCTGCAAAAGTCTGGTACAATCATTTTTTTAACCTTTCTTCCCTCCATTTAAATAGTTTTATCGGTTTAAACTGCAAAACTCACAGCATCTTTACTATCCTTAGTATAGCCATGAATGCTTTTTTGTCAATCTCTCTAAATTGTTATATTGTTAATATTATGTCAACCTTTGTGTCCTAACAATTTAACAATTTAGCAATATAACAATTCAATTACAATTTAATTAAATTTGCTTTTTACCACCTATAAATATATAATAAAGGCAGCTTAAATATTAAAATAAAAATATGTCAGAAGACAAAAAATCGCCGTTGCAGGAATATGAAAAGCAATGGCAGTTAGTTGAAAAATTGCTTAATGAGGGAACAATATCCGGATACAAAATTGCCGTTGTTGAAACAGAAAAAATATTGCAAACAGTTCTTAATGACAAAAATTTTCCGGGGAAAGATATTTCCGCGCAGATTGAAAATGCGAGAATGATTTTGGAAAATTTTGATAAATTAAATTATTCTCGCGCAATGTTTAATAAAATAATAAAAGAGTCGGATTTTGATATTTCCTCGGAAGACACAAAAGAAATAATCGCTGGTTATTACAAGGCTATTTCAGATATCATTAAAATAGATTCAAAAGACATTGAACTTAAAGAAAAAATTAATTTATTCTTGCAAAGGTATTTTTATAATTTTCCAGTCAGAATAAGAAATGGATTTATTTTAGTTTTTTTATTTCTTTTGGCAGTTTTTCTTTCAACTGAAACGACAACTGGAAAATCTATTGCTGAAATGGTTTCCGAACTTTCGCAATTTATTTTTTATAAATTTGTTCCAATGATATTAGCGGTTGTTGTTATGGGAAGTATTATTGTGGGAGGGTTGTATTATTGGAAAAGGAAGAAGTAATATTAAAATCTCGGAGTGTTGAGCGAGCCGCAGCGAAGCTCAACCGAAGAGCGATAAGATTTAATCCTACGATTTTTCAGTAGAACTTCGCTGCGGCTCGTTCTACACTCCAAAATATAAATTATGAAATTTACCCATTTACATACTCACAGCCATTACAGCCTGCTTGATGGTCTTGCAAAAATAGACGATCTTTTAGATCGCGCGGGAGAACTTAATATGGATTCTCTGGCCTTAACGGACCACGGTGTAATGTATGGCGCGGTGGAGTTTTATCAAAAAGCGAAGGAGAAAAATATCAAGCCGATTATTGGAATGGAAGCGTATGTCGCGACAAATTCAAGGCATAGCAAGAACGCAGGCGTGGATGACAAAAAAAATCATTTAATTTTGTTAGCAAAAAATCAAACTGGTTATAAAAATTTAATCAAACTTACCACCCTGTCCCATCTGGAAGGGTTTTATTATAAGCCGAGAGTGGATAAAGAAATTCTGCAAAAATATTCTGAAGGAATAATCGCTACTTCCGCTTGTATCGCCGGAGAAATTCCGAGAGCTATTATTGCCAATAACTTAGAAAAGGCGGAAAAATTAATCAGGGAATTTCAGGAAATGTTCGGGAAAGAAAATTTTTATTTGGAGCTCGGAGATAATCCCAGCATAAAAGAGCAGGGCATAGCTAATGACGCTCTAATAAAATTATCTCAAAAAACAGGCGCGCCTTTGACTGCCGCGAATGATGTCCATTATATCAACAAAGAGGATGATAAAGCGCAGGATATTTTGATGTGTATTCAAATGAATAAAACTATTAATGACGCGAATAGATTATCTATGCTCGGTGAAGATTATTCTTTAAAAAGTCAGGAAATGATGATTGAGCGATTTAAACATATTCCCGAAGCGATAGACAACACGCAAAAGATTGTCTCTGAGTGCAATGTTGAACTTGAACTTGGAAAGATTTTACTTCCTCATTTTGATATTCCCGATAATTTATCTGCTGATATTTATTTAGAGAGTTTGTGTAAAAAAGGAATTCCGGAAAGATATGGAAAATCAAATGATGTTATTGAAAAAAGATTGAAATTTGAACTTGAGACGATTAAACAAATGGGTTTTGCTTCTTATTTTTTGATTGTCCAGGACTTTGTTAATTGGGCAAAGAGTAAAAACATTGTTGTTGGTCCAGGAAGAGGTTCTGCCGCAGGATCTTTAGTTTCATATTTAATTGGTATTACGGATGTTGATCCTTTAAAATACGAACTTCTTTTTGAAAGATTTTTAAATCCGGACAGAATTAGTATGCCTGACATTGACTTGGATTTTGCTGATCATCGCCGTGATGAAGTTATTAAATATGTTTCGCGAAAATATGGCGAGAATCATGTCGCGCAGATTATTACTTTCGGAACAATGGCGGCGCGGGCTGCTGTTCGCGATACCGGAAGGGCATTGGGAATCCCCTACTCTTTTTGCGA
>JAGLIN010000001.1 GCA_023142975.1 Candidatus Parcubacteria bacterium | reverse complement strand
CAACTTCGGTAACGCTTGAAGGAACACCAACTACAACTCTCGGGCGAGGCAAAAACGCGAATGATTCTTTGTGGACTTTTTCTATAAAATATTTTAGCATTTGCTCAGTTACTTCAAAGTCAGAAATAACCCCGTCAACCAAAGGACGAGTAGCAACAATGTGTCCTGGCGTTTTTCCGACCATTTTTTTCGCTTCTTTTCCAATAGCTAAAACACGACCAGTCTTTTTGTTGATAGCAACAACGGACGGTTCATTTATAATAATACCCTTATTTTTAACATAGACAAGTGTATTCGCCGTTCCTAAATCTATTCCGATGTCATGGCTAAGATAGCCGAATAATTTGTTTAACATAAAATGGAATTATACTGAATTACGAAATGTACGAATTTTACCGTCATTGCGAGAAGCTCCGCAGAGCGACGAAGCAATCCCGTAATTAAGTTCTTTGTGCATAGTTACGGGATTGCTTCGGTCGTTGCGACTCCCTCGCAATGACATTTTCTAATTCTTTTTAATAAAATCTATTAATTTATCAATCTCAATTATATCAAACTCGTCTTTGCTTCTTTTCTTAACTTCAACACTGTTCTTCTTCAAAGTTTTCTCACTCACCACAATTCTAAGCGGAATTCCGATTAAATCTGAATCTTTAAATTTAACTCCCGCCGACTCCTTGCGGTCGTCGTATAATACTTCAATCTTTTCTTTTTGTAAAGCATTATAAATTTTTTCAGCTTCTTCAATAACTTCTGTTTCATTGCCCAAATGCACCAAATGAACTTTATATGGCGCGATTGATTCCGGCCAGATAATGCCGTTTTGGTCATTGAATATTTCCACAATTGTTCCCATTAATCTTGTTAAACCTAATCCATAACAACCCATTAAAACTAAATTTTCTTTGCCCTTTTCGTCTAAAAATTTAAAGTTAAAAGCTTCGGTAAATTTTGTTTTTAGTTTAAAGATATTTCCCGTTTCAATCGCTTTCTCTTCTTTTAAATTTTTATTCTTGCATTGCGGACATTCTGGCTGATTATTTTCCACAATTTCTTTGTTAATCGCAATTTTACATTTATCGCAAATATAAATTGTATCTTCTCCCGCGGAAGATAAGGTTTGAAATTCGTGGGAATATTTGCTAAAATCTCCACCCGAAGCAAAAGTCAGATAAGTTTTGTTTTTTACGCCGACTCTTTCAAAAATTTTAAAATATGCTTCTTTAGCTAAATCGTAAAATTTATTTAGGTCTTCTTCGTTCGTATGAAATGAATACAAATCTTTCATTGAAAATTCTCGTCCTCTTAAAATTCCAGATTTCGCTCTTTTTTCGCTTCTAAATTTTGTCTGAATTTGATATAAATAAAACGGAAAATCTTTATATGACTTAATATATTTTTTAGCTAAAGGCGTGACAACTTCTTCATGCGTCCAGCCAAGTCCGTATTCTTTGTCAAAAAATGTTTTCACTTTCATCATCACATCTATATCCCATCTCCCTGTGATTTTCCAATCTTCTTTATTCTGAAGCGCCGGCATTAAAATCTCCTGTCCGCCAATCGCGTTTATTTCTTCGCGAATTATATTTTCTATTTTATTTAAAACTCTTAATCCCAATGGCAAATATGTATAAACCCCTGCCATTGATTTATCCACAAAACCGCCCCTCAACAAAAGCTGAGCATTAATACTCGTCTCGTCTTTAGGAACTTCTTTAATTGTCTGACCAAAAAGTTTTGATTGTCGCATCTTGACAGATTATTGATTATGTGATAGGATACAGGGTCTTAGTTTCATTATTGTTATTCAAATTTATAGAGGGGATGGAATTAGGAAAATAGAATCCTGGAGGGATAAATAAATGAGTGAAATAATAATAGCAACAGAAACAGCCGAAAAGCAAAATGGAGAAGAAGAAGCGGAAAGAAAAAAAATAGCAGGAATGGCTGTTACAAAAATAGCTACCGAGTGGAACAGACTGGAAAAGCTGGATGAAAAACTCAGGAATAGTTTTATTCAGGTTGAATTATCTTGCAGTCCTCTACAAGGATCATATCTAGATAAACTGATAAAAAATAAAATGATTAGTTTGTTTGGATGGAAAAAAAATTCTTTTGGAATTGAAACGATATATTCTAAAAGAACGGAAAAATTATTTGTTATAGTTGACTTATTTACTTAAATTAAGTCAGTAACAGGCCCGTACTTTGTGTGATTCGGGTCCTTTTTTTATTCTTTTGATAACAAAATCAAAACCGTCAAAAAAATCTTTTACAAAATCTCCACTCCCGTTTCTTTAATTTCTTTAATCAAACTACTCCCCTCCCGAAATATCTTTTTAGAAAAACCAACCGGCCCCAAACCAGCTCTAACCTCTTCCCTGTTTCTTCTTATCAACAGAAACTGCAAGGACTCAAACTCATCTTTGAACCTAGGCGAAATGAGACAAACATCAATATCGCTCCATTTATGAGTCGTGCCTTTAGCATGAGAACCAAAAATTATTACTTTGCTTATAGGAATATTTTCTTCTTCAGATATTCTTTTAGCATAATCTTGAGCTACTTTTTTAATTTTTGCTGGAATTCTTTTTTTAGCCATTTTAATACATTATTTGTAATTTCTAAATATTCTTGAGCATATTCTATATCGTTATTACTTTTATAAAATTCAAGTTTTGCTTCTGCATAACGACCAGCAATATTAAAAGAAAATATTTCATCTAAAATCTTTTCTTGCTCAGAATTTAATTCTACATTAGCCCTTTCGGCTAACTCTCGCAAATCATGAATATAAGGCGCAAAATCATTAGTTTCTTTAACGACTATTCCCTTTAATAATTTTTCCACAGACAAATGACAGAAAAATAAACAATGAGAGTAATGCTTTAAATTAAAAAGATCTTGAGCAACCTTAAAATCATTTTTTGATCCTTTTAACCAGTGTTCTATATTTTTTTCAAGATGAATATTCATTTTTATTTATTTCTTAAACCAAAACCTTTTCCTCCACAATAACAATCCTCTTCTCATGATTTTCTAATTTATCTCCCTGCCGACGATGAACAGCCATGTCCATTGCATTATCACTTTCCAAATTATCTAATCTTTTTAAAACCTGATCTTGATTATTCAAAACCTGATTAAATCTTTTATCAACTCTATTAAATTTTTCATTCATCTCGTTTCTCAATCCGCCAACTTCGTTTTTCATTTCACCTCTCAATCCGCCAACTTCGTTTTTCATTTCGCCTTTTAATTCCTCAAATCCCCTTTGCGTCATCTCTGCTAATTTATCTACTGTCCCAACCAATCCATTTACCGCGCTAGATAATTCGTTAATATTTGTTTCTTTTTTTTCCTCCATATTTTTTGTTTTATAATGTTAAAATGTTAACATACTTTTACCCAAACAATCCCATCACCTTCCCCACTAAATCAAGTTTCATAACATCTTTAAAAGTCACGACTACCATTAATCCCATTAAAAGCATAAATCCAAAATTATTCGCTTTTGTTTCCCATTGCTGATTTAAAGGCGAGCCTTTAATTTTTTCAATAAGAAGAAATACCATTCGTCCTCCGTCAAGAGCTGGCAGAGGAAGAGCGTTGATGATTGCCAAGTTAACACTGATTAAAGCCGTGAAATTTAAAACTGTTAAAAATCCCATTGCCGCCGCCTGTTGAGTCATTATGGCAATGCCTACTGGACCGGAAACTTCCGCGACTGTTTTGCCAGTTGTGACCAATCCCCAGATAATACTGGCGAACGCCATTAAAATAAATATCGTCAGATGAACTGTGTATTCAAATCCCTGTTTTATCGCTTCCAGAAAAGAATAGGAAACAACCGCGGTTTGCGCGAGAGAAACTCCCATTGCTCCCTCGTCTTTCGGATAATTTTCTCGTGGAATTATTTCTTTTGTAAGACTTTCTTCTCCTCGCATAATGCTTAGTGTTATCGGTTTACCAAGATTTTCATCTGTATAATTTTGCAAATCTTCAACACTGTTTATTTTTACATCGTCCGCCCGAACAATTACATCGCCAACTTGTATTTCCGCTTTGTCTGCAGGACTGCCCTCAATTATTCCTGAGATTTGAATTTTGATATCTTTAACGCTTTTTGCGTTTTCTTCGTCAACCATAATACTTGCTTGTCCAGAATTTTCACCTGCCTTAATGATTGACAAATCTTTTCCCGTAATATCCTGAGGAAATCCGACCATAAAAATAAAACTAAAAATTACAAAGGCTAGAAAAAAATTCATTAGAACCCCAGCAGAAATTATTTGAAATCTTTGAAAAAGGCTTCTTGATCCAAAGCTTCTTGGATTGTCTTTCTCTTCGCCATCCTCGCCCACAATTTTGCAATACCCGCCAAGAGGAACCCAATTTAATCTATATTCCGTCTCCCCTTTTTTAACCCCGAAAATCTTCGGCGGAAATCCCAAAGCAAATTCTTCCACTTTTACATTGTAAAGTTTCGCCATCACAAAATGACCGAGTTCATGAAAGAAAACTATTATGCCGAGAATTAATAAAAATAAAACTATTGTTGTTATGATCATAATGTTTCTTTAAAATATATTTAGTGATTTATATTACATTTTATCCAAAGACACAAAGATACAAGATACAATAACCAACAACCAAAACTCAAACAACCAAACAATTTGAACTTTGGTTATTGATTATTGGAACTTGTTTCTTTTTAAATTTGTTTCTACACTGTCATTATCTCTCTTTCTTTTTTTTCTGTTTCATCTTCTAATTTTTTATTATATTCATCAACAATTTTTTGAATTTCATCCTGCTTAGTAAATCTCTCATCTTCTCCTATTTCTTTTTCCTTTTCCATTCTTTTTATTTCTTTCACTGTCTCTTCTCTAATATTACGCATAGAGATTTTTGCTTTTTCTAAAAGACTGTGCAAATGTTTTACTAAATCCTTCCTTCTCTCTTCGGTTGGCTGAGGAATCGTTATCCTAATTGCCACGCCGTCATTGGTCGGATTAAATCCAAGTTGCGCTAAATTGATCGCTTTTTCAATATCTTTAAGCTGACTTTTGTCCCACGGCTGAATAAGAATATTTCTGGCATCAGGAATATTAATTGTTGCGACTTGCTTCAATGGAGTTAAAGTGCCATAGTAGTCTACCATAATATCCTCCATCAGAGAGGGTGTTGCCCTGCCTACATTCAAAGTCACAATTTCATCTCTGAAATAATCATCATTTTTCTCCAAGTCTTCTTTTAATTTGTTTATTATATTTTCCATAATATTAAAATTAGCTTTAGTTAGATTAATACGGCAAAAATGGATTCTTCTTTTTCTTTTCCTCTGGCGGCGGATCATAAAAAGCGCCGACATAAATTACTTGAGAATCTTTGTAATCACTTACCGTATAACGAACATCGCCTTTAATTGGAATATTATAGCTTGACCATGTTACGCCTTTATTTTCACTTTTATACAAAGCATTCCCCGCGCCATAATAAATTATCTCGTCAATCATTCCAATCTGCTTAACTTGCGGAATTGTTCCCAGGGCCGTGCGTGAAGGAGTGATCGTATTTAATTTTTCCCAAGTATATCCGCCATCTCGTGTTACTAATATTAAATTCAAATAAGTAATATAAATAACCAAAGGATTTTTATTGTCTATTGTCATAGAGCTCATTTTGGAGATATCAATTTCCGCAAAAGACTGTAACGATTTATTTAGACTTTCCCATTTACTCCCTCCATTTTTGCTTTTAAAAATTCCCTTAGCAGTTCTTGCTACCACTCCATTATTATTCCAAAAATCAATAACGATATCTTTAACTCCAGTCTTAAACCATTTTAGAGCAAGCCAAGTATTTCCTTTGTCTTCGCTTTTTATGAATCCGCCTTGCTCCGTGCCGATATAAACTATATTTTTATAAATCGGATCTATTTCTACGGAATTGACCTGTTTTCCTATCTCGGAAATTATGTACGACGAAACCCAGCTTTCTCCACCATCTTCAGATTTCAAAAGCTCTCCTCTGCCATTGTTCAATGTCGCTATATAAACGACATCAGAATTTCCATTTTCCACGGCAATATCATAGACAGTCGCGCTTCCGTTTAAAATTTTATTTTCGTCTACAATCTTTTTCCACGAATTTGTTCCATTATCTGATTTATACAGCCCATTTTGACTGGTTCCTAAATATAAAATGCTATTGTTTCTAGGATCCATTGCCATACTGGCAATTTTTATTTTATCAAGAAAGCTTTCACTTTTTTCTATTTCAACTTTGTGCTCCCAGCTTTTTCCTCCGTCAGTTGTTTTGAAAATTCCCTGATGCTCATTTTTTTCATTTTCTGGATCAGATTTTTTTGATAAATTTAAACAGCCACTAAAGGACATTGTTATCAAAAGTAAGACTGAAAGGGTTAATATTTTTTTTAGGGTCTTCATAGATGATTATTATTTTTATACAGAATTTATCCTTGTAGGATTTCAAAGAAATGGTTAAGTCAAATGATATTTCATAAAATCCTAAAGGGTAAATTCCGACTACAATCCCAAAAACAAATTCTCAATCGCCAGCTTAGTATTCACATTTTTCGTCAAAAGGTTTTCCTTAGTTTTGCTAATTAATTCTATTCTTTCTTTAATTTTTAATAGATTATTTTTGTTAGCGTAGCCCTGATTTTTATATTCTTTAATTAAAAACTTTCTGAAATAAAAGGTTAATAAATTTAAAATACTTACAATATCCTTAAGTTCTTTTTTGGAAATATTTTCTGCTTCGTCCAGTTTTTTGCTTTCGCTTTTTTTAATAACGCTGGAAATTCTGTTTATCTCATCTGCCGCTTCTTTGATTTTGTTTCTATTATTTACAAATTCAATTATTTTCCCTGGGCGATATCCTGACATTTCTATAATTTTTTCCGCTTCTTCTTTATCGTCAATTTTATCATTCAAAAAATTTTCTAACAAACTTTTTTTGACTGGTAAAAATTTTATTAGCTGGCATCTTGATTTTATAGTGTCAAGCATATTTTTAGAATCAGACGCTAACAATATCAAAATCGCGGTTTTGCTC
Organism: Candidatus Parcubacteria bacterium; assembly: GCA_023142975.1. Taxonomy (GTDB): domain Bacteria; phylum Patescibacteriota; class Minisyncoccia; order JAHIHE01; family JAGLIN01; genus JAGLIN01. The sequence continues at coordinate 2,691 of JAGLIN010000001.1, read as the reverse complement.
GGCTCTTCTAAAGTCTTCAAAAGCGCGTTTGCCGCTGACTTGTTCATTTTTTCCGCTTGTTCTATAATCGCTATTTTATATTTAGCGGAATGCGGATAAAGCGCCATCTTCTTTTCTAAATCCCTTATTTTTTCAATCGTGATCTGTTTCTCATCTTCATCTGGAGAAATAATTGTCAAATCTAAATTATTTTGGATATCGTCGTCGTTTGTCATTTCGAACGAAGCGGAGCGTAGTGAAAAATCTGTAAGCTTAGCTATTTCTACGCGCTTAGATTTCTCGGCTTTGCCTCGAAATGACAGTAGCATTCTGCAAAAATTCAAAGCAAGCGTTTTCTTGCCAAGATGTTCTGGTCCCGTAAATAAATAAGCATGAGAAAGCTTGCCAGATTCATATCCCTTTTCTAAAATCTCCGCCGCTCTTTCATTGCCAATTATTGTTTCTTTTAAAAGCATAGCTTTGCTTAAGATAACTTTAAATTAACATAGTTTTTTAGTTTTGGCAAATGGAAGATTATTTAAACATTTTAACATTTTAACAAAGCGCTTCTATATCTGATTTTTTAGGATATTTTTTTCTTGCCTCAAAAAACAGAAGTGCTAAAATATAAGTAGAATTGTTTCGGAGCGTAGAACGAGTCGCAACGAAGTTCTACCTGAAATATCGTAAAGTTAAATTTTAGCGAGATTTCGGTTGAGCTTCGTTGCGACTCGCTCAACATTCCATAATTTTTATGAAAGAATCTTATTTATACAAAAAACTTGAAAATAAAAAAGTGCAGTGTAATACTTGCGCGCAGAAATGTTTTGTTTTGCCGGAAAATTTTGGTATTTGCGGAGTGAGAAAAAATATTGATGGAAAATTATACGCGTTGAATTATGACAAAGCGATTTCAGAAAGCATAGATCCGATTGAGAAAAAGCCGCTGTTTCATTTTTTGCCAGGAACGCGTTCCTTATCTATTGCCACGGTTGGCTGTAATTTGCGCTGTGGCAATTGCCAAAACTGGCAAATATCGCAATTAGTAAAAACCGATAAAAGTTTATTAGATGTCGGAGAAAATTTATCTCCTGAGGAAATAGTAAATCACGCTGAAAAAAATAAATGCCCAAGCATTTCTTATACTTATACCGAGCCGACTATTTTTTTAGAATACGCGATAGATACAATGAAATTGGCGAAAGAAAAAAACATCAAAAACGCTTGGATTACAAACGGATTTATGAGCGGTGAAACGCTTGATTTAATTTCACCATATCTTGACGCGGCAAATGTTGATTTAAAATCGTTTGATAATGAATTTTATAAAGTTCATTGCGGGGCAAAAGTTGATCTGGTTTTGGACAATTTAGAAAAAATAAAAAAAGCGGGAATTTGGACAGAAGTTACAACCCTTATTATTCCTACTTTGACTGATGATGAAAAAATGCTTGAGAAAATTGCGAAATTTATTTTCAACAAATTAGGAAGTGAAACGCCTTGGCACATCAGCGCGTTCTCTGGCGCGATTTCTTACAAAATGCAAGATATTCCAGACACGCCAATTAAGAAAATTTATCAAGCTTATGATATTGGCAAAAAGGCTGGACTTAAATATGTTTACACTGGCAATATTTTAGATAACATTAGAGAGAATACTTATTGTTCGAATTGCGGAGAGTTGATTATTAAAAGAGTTGGGTTTATGGCTGAGAGGTTTGATAAAAATGGGAGATGTGGAAAATGCGGGGAGAGCGTTGATACTATATATTCTACCCGGCTTTAGCCGAGGGTTTGCTAAACTTTAGTTTAGCGAATCTTTAAAAACACTAAAGCTAAAGCTTCACAAACCCTCGGCTAAAGCCAGGTAGAAAAATCTAATTTTCTAATCTAAACTTATGCTAAAATCCGCCTATATCTGCCCTCACCCTCCCCTTCTTATCCCTTCTATCGGACAAAACAATCTTTCTGAAATAAGTTCAACCATTGAAGCAATGGATTGCCTTAGTTATGAAATTAAAAAAAAAGAAATTGAAACAATCGTTATTATTTCTCCGCATGGTCCGATGCAGATGGGTTTTATGTCTGTTGTCGGAACGAAATGTCTCAAAGGAGATTTTTTACAGTTTGGCGATGATACTTCAATGTCATTTGAAAATAACATAGACTTGGGATTGAATATTAAAAAAATCGCGGACGCGAGAAATATTCCAGTGGGAATAATAAATAGCGGCACAACCCTTGATCATGGCGCAATGGTACCGCTTTATTTTTTAGCAAAACATAATCCTAATATAAAAATTGTTTTAATCGCTTTTTCTTATCTTGATTATCAAAAACATTTTGGATTCGGCGAAGTAATTTATGAAGCAATAGAAAGCATAGACGAAAAAATCGCCCTTGTTGCCAGTGGCGATCTTTCCCATCGTTTAATTCCCGACGCCCCCGCCGGTTATTCCCCACGCGGGAAAGAATTTGATAAATTGTTAATTAATTTATTAGAGGATAATAATGTTGGAAAAGTTTTAAATATAGATTCAGATTTAATTGAAGAAGCGGGAGAATGCGGCTTGCGATCAATTATAATTCTTCTTGGCACGCTCTCTATTTTAGAAAAATATCAATTTGAAAAATTAAGTTACGAGGGACCGTTTGGGGTTGGATATTTAGTAGGGAAATTTGAGTTTTAAATAAAAAAGTAGCCCAGCTCCG